>NZ_QTQD01000014.1:0-169288 GCF_003858025.1 Burkholderia sp. Bp9004
CCCTGTGCGGCCATCACGGCCGGGCTCGTGTAGTTTTCCGACGCGATCAGCTCGATGTGCTCTTCCTGGCGGCGGTTTTCCTGCTCGATCGCTGCAAAGATTTCGGGATCGACGTTCGCGATGGTGCTTTGGGCTCTGTCAAACATACGGTTTCCGTTAAGTGTGTACAGGTTGACCGGAGTGGCCGAGTACATTGCGCTGCTGGCGGAACCAGCCCGACGTGGCGGAAGAATCCGTATGACGCGAGGCAGGACAGCCACCGGCGATGCACGCGACGGCGCACAACGGCTGCCCAGGCGAACGGCAAAAACGGCGCCCCGCGCTTCACGGTGGGATGCTCCACCTTGAACCCGAAGGGTTCTATCGCCAGTCACGCAGGGGTGATGAGCGCGTTAGTGTATTGGATGCGTCATGAATAGGCAACCGCACGGCGGAACGCCCTAAGCAATTGGGGCCAGACTCTACGCGCCCGCACCGGAACGCTGTGCCGCCTTGCCGCGGTGCCGCAATCTCAGTAGGCTTGCGGGATACTATCCGCTACTTTGTTACCGACCAGGAGCAGCAATGATCGTGTTCGTCACAGGCGCGTCCGCCGGCTTCGGCGCCGCCATCGCCCGTGCCTTCGTCAAGGGCGGCCACCGCGTCGTCGCGACCGCGCGCCGCAAGGATCGTCTCGATGCGCTCGCCGCCGAACTCGGCGATTCCCTGCTGCCGCTCGAGCTCGACGTACGCGATCGCGCGGCCGTCGAGGCCGCGCCGGCCGCCCTTCCCGCCGAATTCGCGGCACTCGACGTCCTCGTCAACAACGCCGGCCTCGCGCTCGGCGTCGAGCCGGCCCAAAAGGCCAGCCTCGACGAATGGCACACGATGATCGACACGAACTGCACGGGCCTCGTCACCGTTACGCACGCGCTGCTGCCCGGCATGATCGAGCGCGGCCGCGGTCACATCTTCAATATCGGCTCGGTCGCGGGTTCGTACCCTTATGCGGGCGGCAACGTCTACGGCGCGACCAAGGCTTTCGTCAGACAATTCAGCCTGAACCTGCGCGCCGACCTGCTCGGCACGCCACTGCGCGTCACCGACATCGAGCCGGGCCTGTGCGGCGGCACCGAGTTCTCGAACATCCGCTATCGCGGCGACGACGCAAAAGCGGCGAGCGTCTACAACAATGTCCAGCCGCTCATGCCCGAGGACATCGCCGACACGATCTACTGGATCGCGACGCGCCCGGCACACGTCAACGTCAACACGATCGAGCTGATGCCGGTCGCGCAAGCGCCCGGCGGCCCGACCGTCCACCGCGGCTGAAGTCGCGCGGGCCCGCCCCCTCTCGGGGCCGGCCCGCAGTGTGCTACGGCATACTACATTCCGTTACGAATCGGTTACGAATCCGGCCTCGGCCTTCCGGTAAAATGCGCGCCATGACTCAGCCTACCCGCTCCCCGGACGCGCACTCCGGCTTCACTTGGCCGGTACGCGTTTACTACGAGGACACCGACGCAGGCGGCATCGTCTTCTATGCCAACTACCTGAAGTTCTTCGAACGCGCTCGCACCGAGTGGCTGCGCGCATGCGGCATCGACCAGCGTCGGCTCGCGGACGATACCGGCGCGATCTTCATCGTTCGCAGCACGTCGCTCGACTACCGCGCGCCGGCGCGACTCGACGACGCGCTGACGATCACGAGCCGGCCCGGGCGCATCGGCCGCGCATCGGTGGAATTCACGCAGGAAGCCTGGTGCGGAGACACGCTGCTCGTGGCCGGACACATCCGCCTCGGCTGCGTCGACCGAACCGGCATCCGGCCCGCGGCAATCCCGCCGGTCGTGCTCGACGCGCTGCAACGCGGGCCCGTCATCGACGCCGGGCAGACTGTATTGTCAACGAAGCTCGGATGAGCACCGTTTAGACAAAGCCTATGAACTTGCCCTCCTGAATCGATACTAAGCAAGGTTCGGCGCCAGGCCAGGCCAGCGCGCCGCGCCACACGCATACCGTGCGCCCTCGCCGGACACCCCCGAAGGGACGTTACTCAAACCTCTATGAACACTTCTCAAGACCTGTCGATCATTTCCCTCGTCCTCAACGCGAGCGTGCTGGCCCAGGCCGTGATGGGGCTGCTGCTGCTGCTGTCGCTGATGTCGTGGACCTTCATCTTCCGCAAGTGGTTCGCGATCCGCCGCGCACGCGCGCAGACCGAACGCTTCGAAAGGGATTTCTGGTCGGGCGGCGACCTGCAGGCGCTGTATCAAAGCGCGGCCAACAATCGTCACACGATCGGCGCGCTCGAGCGGATTTTCGAATCGGGGATGCGTGAGTTCCTGAAGGGGAAGGAAAAGCGCATCAGCGACCCGGGCCTCGTGCTCGACGGCGCGCGCCGTGCGATGCGCGCGTCGTTCCAGCGCGAAATGGACGTGCTCGAAGCGAACCTCGCGTTCCTCGCGTCGGTCGGCTCGGTCAGTCCGTACATCGGTCTGTTCGGCACCGTCTGGGGGATCATGAACTCGTTCCGCGGCCTGGCGAACGTGCAGCAGGCGACGCTCGCGAACGTCGCACCGGGCATCGCCGAGGCGCTCGTCGCCACCGCGATCGGCCTGTTCGCCGCGATTCCGGCGGTTGTCGCGTACAACCGCTACGCGCACGACATCGACCGCCTCGCGATCCGCTTCGAGACCTTCATCGAAGAGTTCTCGAACATCCTGCAGCGTCAGGCCCAGTAAGGAGCGCGCCATGGCAGGAAGTCCCATTCGATCCAGCATGCGCGGCGGCCGCTCGCGCCGCGCGATGGCCGACATCAACGTCGTGCCGTACATCGACGTGATGCTGGTGCTGCTCGTGATCTTCATGGTCACGGCACCGCTCGTCGCCCCGTCGATCATCAATCTGCCGACCGTCGGCAATGCCGCACCCCAGGAACAGACGCCACCAGTCGTCGTCAACATCAAGGCCGACCGCACGATGAGCGTCAAGTACAAGGGCGACTCCGGCGCGACGCAGGAAGACACGATGACCAAGGCCGAGCTCGACAGCTTCATCTCGGCCCGGCAGGCCGACCATCCCGACCAGCCCGTCGTGATCGCGGCCGACAAGACCGTGCAGTACGATGCCGTCATGACCGTGATGTCGGACCTGAAGGCGCGCGGCGTCAAGCGCGTCGGCCTCCTCGTCAAATCGCAATGAACCGGCAGCAATCCACGCGCGGCAACGCCTATCCGTCTCAGCCCCCTCGCGAGCGCGGCACCTGGCGCGCGTTCGCGCTCGCCGCGCTGATGCACGTGCTGCTCGCGTTGTTCCTCTATCACGGCGTGCAGTGGCAGAACAGCACGCCGGCAGGCGCCGAAGCCGAACTGTGGACCGAGGTGCCCGACGTGCCCGCGCCGCGGCCCGTCATCACACCCACGCCGCCCGCGAAGCTCGCACCGCCCCCTCCCCCGGTCCGGGACGAGCAGGCGGACATCGCGCTGCAACAGAAGAAACGGCAACAGGAAGCGGCCGCGCGCGAAGCGCTGCTCGAGCAGCAGCGCCGCGCGCAGCAACTGAAGACCCAGCAGGAAGAAGCCCGGCGCGAGCAGCTTGCGGCCCAGCAGGCTGCTGCCCTCGCCGCGCAGAAGGCCGCCGAGCGAGAAAAGCAGAAGCAGGCGGACAAGCTCAAGCAACAACAGCTCGTGGAGCAGCAGAAGCTCGAACAGCAAAAACTCCAGCAGCAGAAACTGCAGCAACAGAAGCAGGCGCAGCTGGAAGCGCAGCAGGCGGCGAAGGCCAAGGCCGACGCGGCCGCGAAGGCGAAGGCGGAAGCCCAGGCAAAGGCGAAGGCCGAAGCGACGGCGCGCGCGAAGGCCGACGCGGCGGCGAAGGCGAAGCTCGACCGTGAGCGCAGCGCGCGTCTCGCGCAGATGCAAGGCATGTCCGGGTCCGGCGAAGGCGGCGGTGAAGGCCTCGCGAAAAGCGGTACCGGGACGGGCTCCGGCGGCAATGCCGCGTCGCCCGGCTATCCCGACAAGGTGCGTCGTCGTGTGAAGCCGAACATCGTCTGGGGCGGCGAGCGCGCGGGCCTGACGACGGTCGTCGCGATCCGCTGCACGCCGTCGGGCGACGTGCTGAGCGTTTCGATCCGCCGTTCGAGCGGAAATTCGGGGTGGGATCAAGCCGTGGTCAATGCGATTCAGGCGTCGGTCCCATTGCCGCCCGATTCTAACGGTCGTACCCCGTCCGACATTACGATTACCTTCAAGGCAGCGGAGTGATCGCAAATGCGCTTACACTCCGTGCGTCGCTGCCGGACGGGAACGAATCGGGTATTTTTACTGTCTCTGCGGTTGCGCAGCGATCCAAGTCACATGGGAAGCAAGAAGCATGAGTTTGATGACGAAACTAGGTTTCAGGGCACTCGTGGCCTCGTGTCTGATTGCGGCCGGCGGCGCCGCTAATGCGCAGGTCAACGTGCTGATCACCGGCGTCGGTTCGACCCAGTTCCCCATCGCCACCGCGAATTTCGTGAACGAGGCGAACCTGCCGCAGCAGGTCACGTCGATCGTCCGCGCCGACCTCGCGCGCAGCGGCAAATTCACCAATATCGACGCGGGCAGCACGCCCGTGCCCGAAACCGCATCGGTCGATCTCGGCGCATGGAAGGCCAAGGGCGCGAACGCGTTCGTCGCCGGCAGCGTGAACCGCGACGCCAACGGCCAGTACAAGGTGAACTTCATCCTGTACGACACCGTGAAGCAGCAAAGCCTCGGCGGCCTGTCGCTGACGGCGAACGACAACACGCTGCGCACGGCTGGCCACAAGATCGCCGACTACATCTACCAGAAGTTGCTCGGCGTG
Organism: Burkholderia sp. Bp9004; assembly: GCF_003858025.1. Classification (NCBI taxonomy): domain Bacteria; kingdom Pseudomonadati; phylum Pseudomonadota; class Betaproteobacteria; order Burkholderiales; family Burkholderiaceae; genus Burkholderia; species Burkholderia sp. Bp9004. Next base: position 4,831 of record NZ_QTQD01000014.1, read on the forward strand.
CGCGGCGTGTTCGCCACGCGTCTGTCGTACGTGATCAAGACGGGCAACCGGTACCAGTTGCAGATCTCGGACTCCGACGGCCAGAACGCACGCATCGCGCTCTCGAGCACCGAGCCGATCATCTCGCCGGCGTGGTCGCCGAGCGGGACGAAGGTCGCGTACGTGTCGTTCGAGCGCAAGAAGCCGATCGTCTACATCCATGACCTGCCGACGGGCCGCCGCTACATGGTCTCCGACCAGAAGGGCAACAACAGTGCGCCGGCGTGGTCGCCGGACAGCAACACGCTGGCCGTTGCGCTGTCGCTGACGGGCAATACGCAAATCTATACGGTCAATGCGAACGGCGGCGGTCTGCGCCGGCTCACGCAGAGCAGCTCGATCGATACCGAGCCGTTCTACTCGCCGGACGGCCGCTGGATCTATTTCACGAGCGATCGCGGCGGCGCGCCGCAGATCTACCGGATGCCCGCGCAAGGCGAAAGCGCCGGCTCCGCGCAACGCGTGACCTTCACCGGCAGCTACAACACCAGCCCGCGCATCAGCCCGGACGGCAAACTGCTCGCCTACATCTCCCGCACGGGTGGGGGGTTCAAGCTGTACGTTCAGGATCTGCAAACCGGCGCGGCGAACGCCATCACGAATACCAATCGCGACGAATCGCCGAGCTTCGCGGCAAACGGCCAGTACCTTCTTTACGCTACCCAGTCGGGTGGTCGCAACGTGCTGGCAGCAGTGCCCTCCGACGGCAGCGCGCCGCCGCAGATCCTGTCCGTCCAGGGCGGCTCCGTTCGTGAGCCGTCGTGGGGGCCCTTCATGCAATGACCACAAGGAGAGTAACCATGATGTCGAACAAAGCTCGTCTGGCCCTGGCCGTGATGATGATCAGCGCGCTCGCAGCGTGTAAGTCGGGCGTCAAGCTCGACGACAAGGCCAACGCGGGCGCGATGAGCACGCAGCCGAGCGCCGACAACGTCGCGCAGGTGAACGTCGATCCGCTGAATGACCCGAACAGCCCGCTTGCGAAGCGCAGCATTTACTTCGACTTCGACAGCTATTCGGTGAAGGACGAATACCAGCCGCTGCTGCAGCAGCACGCTCAGTACCTGAAGAGCCACCCGCAGCGCCATGTGCTGATCCAGGGCAACACCGACGAACGCGGCACGAGCGAGTACAACCTTGCGCTGGGCCAGAAGCGTGCGGAGGCTGTCCGCCGCGCGATGGCACTGCTCGGCGTGAACGACTCGCAGATGGAAGCCGTGAGCCTCGGCAAGGAAAAGCCGCAAGCATCGGGTCACGACGAAGCATCGTGGGCGCAGAACCGCCGCGCCGACCTCGTCTACCAACAGTAAGTAACGGAAGAGTTGCCGTATGACGCACCGTGTATCCTGGCTGCGGATGGCCGCAGCATTCTGCGTCGTCGGCGCGGCGTGGTCGGCCGCGCCGGCGCACGCCGGCATGTTCGACGACAACGAGGCGCGCCGCGCCGTGCTTGATCTGCGCAGCAAGAGCGACAACCTGTCCAGTCAGTTGTCGGCCGCCCAGCGTACGATCCTCGATCAATCCGGCCGTATCGACCAGCTGAACCAGCAGGTCGCGACGCTGCGCGGCGAGAACGAAGACCTGACGAACCGGCTGACGACGCTCGAGCGGCAGCAGAAAGAGTACTACCAGGATCTCGACACGCGGCTGAAGAAGTTCGAGCCGCAACAGGCGACGATCGACGGCGTGGAAGGCACCGTGCAGCCGGGTGAAACGGATGCGCTCAACGCGGCGCAACAGCAGTTCCGCAACGGCAACTTCAAGGCGGCGGCGGCTTCGTTCCGCGCGTTCATCGCGAAGTATCCGCAGAGCCCCTACCAGCCGACCGCGCAGTACTGGTACGGCAATGCGCAATACGCGCTGCGCGACTACCGCGGTTCGACTGCAACGTGGCAAGGGATTGTGAGCAAGTTCCCGCAGCACCCGCGCGCGGCCGACGCACTCGTGGCAATCGGCACGAACCAACTCGAGCAGGGCCAGAAGGCGGCTGCAAAGAAGACGTTCGAGCAGGTCGTGTCGCAATACGCTGGATCGAACGCTGCGCAGACGGCACAGGGCAAGATCGAAAGCATCAAATAAATTATGGTGACGGGTTGTTGACAGACCAGCGATCCGCCGCTATAATTTTTTGCTCTTTGGGTCGTTAGCTCAGTTGGTAGAGCAGCGGACTTTTAATCCGTTGGTCGCGTGTTCGAGTCACGCACGGCCTACCAAGATGTCAAGAAGGGGCTTCCGGGAAACCGGAAGCCCCTTTTTCATTGTTGTTGCCTCGCGTGCAGGTGTGCGCCGCTGCACGCAGACACTTCTCCCCTCTTCGATTTCGCCAACGGTTCGTCGTCGAGCACGACGCCCCCTCCAGCAACCTCACGTGTCGCGCTGCGCGCGCCGCCAGCGCCCCGGCGTCGTGCCGAGCACCGCGCGAAACGCCTTGCCGAACGCCGCCTCCGACAGATAGCCGACTGCCTGCCCGATGTCCGCCTGCCCGCGCTGCGTGTCCTGCAGCAGCGCGCACGCATGCATCATCCGGATCTGCGCGATGAACGCGCCGACACTCATCCCGGCCCGCTCGCGGAAATGCCGTGCATATGTCGCGCGCGACATCGCGGATGCATCGCCGAGCGACTCGACCGTCCACGGCTTCTCCGGCGCCTGCAGCACGGCCTGAACCGACGGGCCGAGCCGCGCGTCGGCCGCAAGCGCGAGCCAGCCGGACGGCACGCGCGAACCACGACCGTATGCGCGCAACGCATACGCGAGCAGCGCCTGGCCGAGCGCGTTCACGATCGCGCCAGCGCCCGGCTGGCCATTCGACGCCTCGGTGCGCAGCACGCTCGTCAGCAGTTGCAGCGGCGCGAACCCCGACGCCTCGCGCAACCCGACATGCAGTACATGCGGCAGCGTGCGCATCAGCAGTTCACCCGCACCGCGCGCATAGACGAACCGTCCACACAGCAGGTCCACGCTCGCGCCGCCCGGTTCGGCCGGATCGAGATTCGACTTGACCGGCAGCACCGTGCCACCGCCCGTCCCCAGATCGCGCAGCGCTGCAACCGGCCCCAACCGGCCGGCCCCTGCGTCGAGCAGGTCGTGCGCGCCACCCGCGGGCAGCAGTACGAAATCGCCGTCGGCGAGCTGCAGCGTGCGCCCGTCCGCGGTACGCATCCGGCACGTTCCGGCCAGCACGAGGTGAAACGCGGCCTCGCCGGGCGGCAGCGGGTCGTGCGGCATCGCGAACGGGCCATCGAGCAGGCAGCGCACGTCGAGTTCGACATGGCTGCGGCCCAGCGATAGTAGTTGACTGAGGGCATCCATGAGACGATCTCGCTAAAAATTAACACTCTAGCGTATCGAAACCCTCAGCGCGAACGATCAGAATAGGTCTGCATCGCCCGAGATCGCGGCGCCCGCCGCCCTCCTCACCTCTTCTCGAAAGGACGCATCATGCTGAACTGGAACGAATACCGGAAGGAACTCTCGACGCGCATCGGCGACATCGCCAAGCTGTCGCCCGATACGCTGGCCGGCTACAAGGCGCTGTCCGGCGCCGGCGCCAAGACGGGTCATCTCGACGCAAAGACGCGCGAGCTGATCGCGCTCGCGGTGGCCGTCACCACGCGCTGCGACGGCTGTATCGCCGTGCACACGGCGGAAGCCGCGAAGCATGGCGCGACCAAGGAGGAAGTGGCGGAAGCGCTCGGCGTCGCGATCGCGCTGAATGCGGGCGCGGCGCTCGTCTACTCCGCCCGCGTGATGGACGCGCTCGGCGACTGACGCGTGCACGAAGGATGCGGCACCCGCCGCATCCTTCATCGACGATCGACCGGCGCAGTCTGCCAACCGGCGAGCGTGCGGCAGCCGCGTATAACGGCGCCGCGAAGTCGGCTACCATGCGCGAGAGGATTCATCGCGAAGGAGCGCTCCATGTGCCGCTGGCTCGCCTATACGGGTAATCCGATCCATCTCGAGACCGTACTGTTCCGCGCGAAGCATTCGCTGATCGACCAGAGCCTGCATTCGGAACTGGGCGCCACGACCACCAACGGCGACGGGTTCGGCATCGGCTGGTACGGCAACCCCGACGAACTGCCGTTCCGCTACCGCTCGGTGCATCCCGCGTGGAACGATCGCAACCTGCGCGAAGCCGCGCGCGCGATCCGCTCGCGGATGTTCATCGCGCACATCCGTGCGGCAACCGATACGCCCGTGCAGGAAACCAACTGTCACCCGTTCCGCCACGGCCGCTGGCTGTTCGCGCACAACGGGCTGATCCGCGATTTCCACAAGCTGCGCCGCGACCTGACGATGAAGGTCGACCCGGCGCTGTTCGCTACGCTCGAAGGCTCGACCGATTCCGAGCTGATGTTCCGTCTCGCGTTGACCTACGGCCTCGAGCAGATGCCGCTGCCGGCGCTCGAACGCATGGTCGGCGTGATCGAGGAAACCGCCGCGCGATACCGCGTCGCCGAGCCGCTCAACATGACGATCTGCGCGACGGACGGCGACCGGATCATCGCGGTGCGCTACTCGAGCGAACGGCAATCGCGCTCGCTGTTCCACAGCACGTCGTTCAGGCATCTGCACGAACTTTACCCGCACAATCCGCGCATCGTCGAAGCGGGTGACGACGCGTTCATGGTCGTGTCGGAGCCGCTCATCGACCTGCGCGACGCATGGGAGGAAGTGCCCGAAAGCACGGTGATCGTCGCGCATGGGGCGGATGTGCAGCAGCGGCCGTTCAATCCGCGGCACAAATAGGTTGAAGCGGCGTTTAACGTTCACGCCACACCAAGTGAAATGAGTCCGAATCGGACCGGATTTAACGAGAAATACGACAGGCACGTCACCAGCCACGACGCCACCCGCCATGTCGGTAAAGTAAAAATATTGCGATTCCAAATCTCGATATAAAACGGCTGATTCGCGCCGACCAAATCGAGCATGATATAGTTCATCGGTTTTTAGTATCGAAAAACCATCACCGCATTCGGCGTCGACTTCCGCTTGCACTCTCCTTGTCGCGGCTTTGCGCAAATGTTTGCGTGCGATAGCACGTCTGATGAATCCCGCGCAAGCGTACGGAGAATCGCGATACACCGCACACGACCGGCATCATCCGAGTCCCGCGGTATAGAGAATTAATAGTCTTTCAACGCAGACTGTGCGGTTGATACATGCGTCGCCTCGAAGGAATACCCTAGAATATGCGTGCAACGCAGCACCCCCAGATCCGTCGGGGCAGCACGGTTTCTTGATATTCTTCGTCCTGCGTCAATCGAGGGCTACGCGCACGAACGAGAGCAAGGCAGGACTCACTGCCGTTAACATAAAAAGAGGCTACATGATATTGGTTACAGGTGGCGCCGGCTTTATCGGTGCCAACTTTGTGCTGGATTGGCTGCGTCAATCCGACGAATCGGTTCTGAACGTCGACAAATTGACCTATGCGGGCAATCTCGGAACATTAAAATCGGTGCACGGAAACCCGAAGCACGTGTTCGCGCAAGCCGATATTTGCGACCGTGCGGCGCTCGATGCGCTGTTCGCAGAATACAAGCCTCGCGCAGTCCTGCATTTCGCCGCGGAAAGCCACGTCGATCGCTCGATTCACGGGCCGGCGGATTTTGTTCAGACCAATGTCGTCGGAACATTCACGCTGCTTGAAGCTGCACGCCAGTACTGGAATACGCTGCCTGCGGCAGACAAGGCCGCATTCCGCTTTCTGCACGTTTCCACGGACGAAGTATTCGGTTCGCTGTCGCCTGCCGATCCGCAATTTTCCGAAACGACTCCGTACGCACCGAACAGCCCCTATTCGGCAACGAAGGCCGGCTCCGATCATCTCGTGCGCGCCTACCAGCATACGTACGGCCTGCCTACGCTCACCACGAACTGCTCGAACAACTACGGCCCATACCAGTTCCCCGAGAAACTCATTCCGCTGATGATCGCCAACGCGCTCGCCGGCAAGCCGTTGCCCGTGTACGGCGACGGCCAGAACGTACGGGACTGGCTGTACGTCGGCGACCACTGCAGTGCGATCCGCGAGGTGCTCGCGCGCGGCCAGACCGGCGAGACGTACAACGTGGGCGGCTGGAACGAGAAAACGAATCTCGAGGTCGTGCACACGCTGTGCGACCTGCTGGACGAACTGCGACCGAAATCGGCGGGTTCGTATCGCGACCAGATCACTTATGTGACCGACCGGCCGGGCCATGATCGACGCTACGCGATCGACGCACGCAAGCTCGAGCGAGCGCTCGGCTGGAAGCCCGCCGAAACGTTCGAAACCGGTCTCGCGAAAACGGTGCGCTGGTATCTGGACCATCAGGAATGGGTCGACGAAGTCGCTTCGGGCGACTACCGGAAGTGGGTCGCAACGAACTACGCGCACCGCGCGTAAGGGGAACGGACATGGCGCGCAAGGGCATCATTCTCGCCGGCGGTTCCGGCACACGGCTCTATCCGATCACGCATGCGGTCTCGAAGCAGTTGCTTCCGGTCTACGACAAGCCGATGATCTATTACCCGCTCTCGACGCTGATGGTCGCGGGCATTCGCGACGTATTGATCATCTCCACGCCGCAGGACACCCCACGCTTCGAAGCCATGCTCGGCGACGGCAGCCAGTGGGGGATGAACATCCAGTATGCGGTGCAGCCGTCGCCCGACGGCCTCGCGCAGGCGTTCATCATCGGTCGCGAATTCGTGGGCAACGATCCGTCGGCGCTCATTCTCGGCGACAACATTTTCTATGGTCACGACCTGGCGAAACAGCTCGAGCACGCAGACGCGCAAGACGCGGGCGCGACGGTGTTCGCCTATCACGTGCACGATCCGGAACGTTACGGCGTCGTCGAATTCGATCAAGACTTCCGTGCCGTATCGATCGAAGAGAAGCCAGCCAAGCCGCGTTCGAACTACGCCGTGACCGGTCTCTACTTCTACGACAACCGCGTGTGCGACATCGCCGCCGACATCGAGCCGTCGCCGCGCGGCGAGCTCGAAATCACCGACGTCAATTCCCGCTATCTCGCGGACGGCGCGTTGAACGTCGAGATCATGGGCCGCGGCTATGCATGGCTTGACACCGGTACCCACGATTCGCTGATCGAGGCCGCGAGCTTCATCGCTACGCTGCAGAAGCGGCAAGGCTTGGTCGTCGCCTGCCCCGAGGAGATCGCGTACCGCCGGCAGTGGATCGATGCCGAGCAGGTGCAGAAGCTCGCGCAGCCGCTGTCGAAAAACGGCTACGGCAAATATTTGCTGAACATTCTCACGGATCAGGTTGCATGGCCATCACGGTAACTGCTACGGCGCTCCCCGAAGTCAAGATCGTCGAGCCGAAGGTATTCGGCGACGCGCGCGGCTATTTCTACGAGAGCTTCAACGGACGCGAATTCGCGGCGCTCGTCGAGGCCGACGTCGAGTTCGTCCAGGACAACCACTCGCGTTCGGTAAAGGGCGTGCTGCGCGGGCTCCACTACCAGATCGAGCACGCGCAGGGCAAGCTCGTGCGCGTGGTCGAAGGCGAGGTATTCGACGTCGCGGTCGACATCCGGCGCAGTTCGCCGAATTTCGGCAAATGGGCCGGCGTGACACTGTCGGCCGACAACCATCGCCAGCTCTGGGTGCCGCCCGGCTTCGCGCACGGTTTCGTGGTGCTGTCGGAGTCGGCGCAATTCCTCTACAAGACCACCGACTACTGGTTCCCTGAGCACGAGCGCAGCTTGCTGTGGAACGATCCGGAGATCGGCATCGATTGGCCGCTCGAAGGCGAGCCCGTGCTCGCGGCCAAGGATGCGGCTGGCAAGCGGCTCGCCGAAGCCGAGTACTACAAGTGAGCGGCGCCGTGGAACAGAAAAAACGGCCCGAGCAACGGACCATCCTGCTCACCGGCATCAATGGCCAGGTGGGATTCGAGCTGGCGCGCAGCCTGCAGGGTCTCGGCAAAGTGGTCGCACTCGATCGCGGCGCGCTCGACTTGTCGCGCCTCGATCAGGTGCGCGACGTCGTGCGCCACGTCAGGCCGGACCTCATCGTCAACCCGGCCGCCTATACGGCCGTGGACCAGGCGCAAAACGACGTCGCGTTGGCCACGCGCCTGAATGCGGAAGCGCCAGCCGTGCTCGCCGAAGAAGCGAAGCGCATCGGCGCGGCGCTGATCCATTACTCGACGGATTACGTGTTCGCCGGGACGAAGAACGGCCCGTACATCGAGGACGATCCGGTCGATCCGCAAAACGTGTATGGCACGACCAAACTCGAGGGCGAGCAGGCGATCGCGGCATCCGGATGCGCGCACCTGATTTTCCGTACCAGCTGGGTGTACGGAACGCGCGGCAAGAACTTCCTGTTGACCATGCTGCGCCTCGGCGCCGAGCGTGACGAACTGAAGATCGTCGCGGACCAGATCGGTGCTCCGACCTGGTCGAAAACGATCGCTGCGCTTAGCGCGAACGTCGCTGCGCAGGCCATCGGCGCCTCCTTGAACGAACGGGACGGACAGCACGAATGGTGGAACACGCATTCGGGTATCTATCACCTGTGTGCGGCCGGTTCGACTTCGTGGCATGGATTCGCCGAAGCGATCTTTCGTCTCTCGAATCTGTCGAAGAAGCCGTCGTTGTCGCCCATTCCCGCCAGCGCTTATCCGACACCCGCATCGCGCCCGGCCAATTCCCGCATGTCGAATGCAAAACTGGCGGAGCACTTCGGCTTGTGCGCGCCGCATTGGGAAGCCGCGCTCGAACTGTGCATGAAAGAGATTTGATGCGCGCCGTCAGCCGCGACGCGTGAGCCGCATGCGTACCGAATCAAGCTCGGCGGGTAGCCGTCGCGAGCGCTGACGCGACCGCGTCAGCGCGACAAAGCCGAGCCGCTCGTACAGTGCGCGGGCGCGCTCATTGCGGGTCAGCACGTCGAGCACGATGTCGCGGCTGTCGTCGTCCGGCAACGCACCGGTCTCGAGCGCGTCGCGCAGCAGTGCGGTGAAGATGCCCGTGCCGCGCCGCCGCTCGTCCGTCGCGCAATGCGCGATGAGGATCTGCCCACGCTTGGGCGCCGGAATCTCCGTTTCGAGCACCAGCCCGCGCAGCAGCTGGCCGATCGTGCGGCGCACGCCGAAAAAGCGCGCCAGGGCCCACACGACGTGAACGTCGTCGAACAACGTCCGGCGCCCGTCATGAATGGCCATCACGGCATGCACGGTGCCGTCGGCGCCGAGCGCGACCCGATGCCTGCGCCACGAGAACCGGCCGTGACGTGACCGGAACGCCTGTTGCAGGAACGCGATGCAGCGCGCGTCGCTCTCACCGAGGAAGAAACCGAATTCGCCGACGCCGGAGGCGAACACGAGCGGTGCGCATGCCGCCGCATCGTCCGCGCATGCGGCGCGAAACGGCGTCGACGCGCCGGCTTGCGGCACGTCGAACGACGGCGCAAGCACCGCGGCGGGCATCATGCCGCCCGCCCCGCCAGGCGGGCCAGCACATCGACCGTCCGGCTGATCTGCCCCGGCTCGTGCGTCGAGCAGATGAAGAACCGCAGGCGCGCGGCCTTCTCCTCGACGGCCGGATAGAAGATCGGCTGCACGTTGATCCCTTCGTCGAACATCGCGTTGGCCCACTGCGCGGCTTTCAGCGAACTTCCGGTGATCACCGGCACGACCGCATACCCGGCGCTCGTGCCGGTGTTCAGCCCCGCCGCGCGTGCCTCGGTCAGGAATTGCTGCCCGCGCGCCTGCAGTTGCGCAACCCGCTCCGGTTCGGCCTGCAGGCGTTCGAGCGCGGCCAGCGACGCTTCGGCGAGCGTCGGCGCGAGTCCGACGCTATAGAGAAAGCCCGGCGCCAGATGGCGCAGCATGTCCACGAGCGGCTGACAGCCGGCGATGAAGCCGCCGCAACCGGCCAGCGTCTTGCTCATCGTGCCCATCCACACGTCGACCTGGTCGGGCGCGACCGCGCAATGTTCACGGATGCCCTTGCCCGTCGCGCCGAGCACGCCGAGCGAATGCGCTTCGTCGACCATAAGGAACGCACCGTGGCGCGTCTTCACGTCGACGAAACGCTGCAGGTCCGGGAAATCGCCATCCATGCTGTACAGCCCCTCGATCGCGATCAGCACGTGCCGGTATTCGCGACGCACGCGCGACAGCAGTTCGTCGAGCGCCTGCCAGTCGTTGTGCGCGAAGCTCAGCCGTTTCGCGCCGCTCAGCTGCGCACCCTGCACGATGCTGTTGTGCGCGAGCGCGTCGTGGACGATCAGGTCGCCTGGGCCGAACAGTGCGCCGATCACGGTCACATTGGTCGCGTGGCCGCTCACGAACGCGACGCAATCGTCGGTCTCGCAGAACGCGGCCAGCGCCCGCTCGAGGTCGCGCTGCACGGGACGCTCACCCGCGACCATGCGGCTCGCGGACGCCGACGTGCCGTAGCGGTCAATCGCGGCCTTCGCACGTTCGGATACGGTCGGATCGCCGGCGAGACCGAGGTAGTTGTAGTTCGCGAAGTTCACGTACTCGCGACCGCCGATCTGGGTGGTCGCGCCGGCAACGCCATCGTGCACGCGGAAGAACGGCGAGTCGACGCGCAGCTTCTCGCCCATCTCGCGCATGATCCTGACTTGCTGATACTGCGGCATCGATTCGAAACGGCTGCGCGCCGACGCGGCCTGCGCCGCCGGCGTACCGGGCACGCCGGGCGCCGCGGCAGCTTCCGTTGCGCGCTCAAGTTGCCGCTTCAGCGCTTTCGCCGCCAGTTGCTGGCGAAGGTGTTCTCCGAGTGCCATGTCTTTGGTTCCGGGCAGTCCGTCCGTTGTGTCCGCGTTACGCGGATACGTCGACCCATTCGTACGCGTCGGGCGTACCGAGCAACGCGCTGAGAAGTCGGTAGTTCATTTCGTGGGTAGGGCGATGCGCGATGACGCGCCCGAGCAGCGGTGAGCCCGCGAGCGCCAGATCGCCGACGAGATCGAGCACGCGGTGACGCACGAATTCGTCGGGCGCGCGCAGTCCGCCGATCACGTGATTGCCGATGATCGACGCCGTGCAGGACGGCCTCGCGCCGCGCAGGATCGGCGTGCCCGTCAGGTAGCCGACCGCGATCGCCGGCACGGCCCACTTGATCCGCCCGTACGAACGCGACGACGAAATCTCGCTGGCGAACGTCCCCGGCGTGAGCTCGCCGTCCCACTGCATGTCGCCGAACCCCTTGAGATCGTCGCGCACGCTGAATTCGTATCGCTCGGCGGGCTCGACGCGCAATTCGCGCCGTGACGCGCCCTCGCCGTCGGCCACGCTCACCGGCTTCAGCACCCGGAGAAAGCGCTTCGAACGCTGCAATTCGGCACGGCCGCCGGCCGTGATCGCGTCGATCCACGGCCGCGCACTACCATCGAGAATCGGCACTTCTTCCGCATCGAGTTCGACGATCGCGTGATCGATCTCGCAGGTCAGCAGCGATGCAAGCAGGTGCTCGACCGTACGCACGCCCATGCCGTCGTCGGCACGCAGCATCGTGCAGAGCGGCTGCGCGCGACGCACCGCCGGACCGGCGGCAAGCATCCCCAGTTGATGATCGCCGCGCATGCGGCGAAACACGATCCCGTGCCGTTCGTCCGACGGCGTCGCGGGCAGGATCCGCACCTGGACCCGGCGTCCGGTGTGCAGACCATGTCCGGTCATCGTCACCGGCCGGGCGACCGTGCCTTCGTTGGCCTGCCATCCCTGCGGTGCTTTCACCCGGCATGAACCGGCGTCGACTTGCATGTTGCTGCCCCCTGGTTTTTTTCGTGATCCTGACGACGTGCGAGCGTCGCCCGCGCCTCATCGCCCAATGCATGCCGCGCGACCAGCACTTGCGCCAGTTCGTCCACGGCCGCGGCCTTCTGGTCGCCGCTACGCTCACCGAGCAACTCGACGATGCGCTTGGCCAGCGTATGCACCGTCGCGCCTTCCGCGATCGCCATGATCGACAGCTTGACGCCGAAGGTCTCCTCGACGGCCATGCCGAGCTCCATGCCCATCAGCGAGTCCATCCCGAGATCGAGGACCGACCGGCCTGCATCGACGCGCTCCGGCGACATATGCAGAATCCGCGCGATCTGGCCGCGCAGCACGGTCTCGACGAGCGCGACTGCCTCGGCCGGCGGCAACGTACGCAATTGCTCCAGCAGCACGCGATCGTCGCTCGACGTTTCGGCCGTGCCACCCGTGTGCAACGCCGTGTAACGCTGAGCGTGCGCGGCCGGCATGCCGCGCGAAATGGCACCCCAGTCGAGGCGCACGACGGCTTCGCCGGCGGTCCCTTGGGCAAGCGCGCGTTCGAGCGCGGCCATCGCTTCGTCCGACGTGATCGACGCACCGCCGATCCGCGACTGCAACGCCTCGCGCGTGCCGGCGTTGCGCGCCAGGAAGCCGACGTCCTCGATCGGCCCCCACGCCATGAACATGGCCGGCTGGCCGGCCGCGCGACGATGCGCGACCAGCGCCTCGAGGAAGCCGTTGGCGGCGACGTACGCACCCTGCCCCGGGTTGCCGAGAAAGGTCGTCGCCGACGAATACACGACGAAGAAATCGAGCGTGCACCGCTGCGTCGCGCGATGCAGGTTCCATGCGCCCGCCACCTTCGGTTCGAGCACGGCCGCGAAGCGCGCGTCGTCGACGTTGCGCAGCAGCCCGTCGTCGATCTGCATCGCCGAATGCAGCACGCCCTTGAGCGGCGTTCCGCGACGCTCGATCTTGTCGACGAGGCCGTCGAGCGCCGTGGCGTCGGTCACGTCGCATCGCGCGACCGACACGTCAGCGCCGAGCATGTCCCGCCAGCGGTCGGCTTCCGCCTGCATTGCCGCGCCCAGCGCGCCGCCGCGACTCGCGAGCGTCAAGTGCCGCGCGCCGCGCTCGATCATCCAGCGCGCGGTCGCGAAGCCGAGCCCGCCGGTGCCACCGACGATCAGGTACGCCGCGTGCGGGTCGAATCGCAGCGCCGGCACCGCAACACCACGCGTCGGCGCCGGAGTGCCTGACGGATAGGTGACCAGCACCTTGCCGATCTGGCGTGCCTGCTGCATGTAGCGGAATGCTTCCTCCGCACGTGCGGCCGGGAATGCGCGGTATGGCAACGGATGCAGCACGCCCGCGGAGAACAGGTTCATCACATCCTCAAACAGTCGTGCCGTCAGCGACGGCAGCACGCCCATCAGTTGATCCGCGTCGATGCCGAAATAGCTGATGTTGTTGCGGAACGGCCGCAGGCCGATCTGGCTATTCTCGTAGAAGTCGCGCTTGCCGAGTTCGAGGAAGCGGCCGAACGGACGCAGCGTATCGATGCTACGCACCATCGCTTCGCCCGCGAGCGAGTTGAGCACGATGTCGACGCCTTCGCCGTGCGTGCGCGCACGGATCTCGTCGGCGAACGCGAGGCTGCGCGAATCGAACACGCGGTCGACGCCGAGCAGGCGAATGAATTCGCGCTTCTCGTCGCTGCCGGCAGTGGCGAAGACTTCCGCGCCGAGATGGCGCGCGATCTGGATCGCCGCGATGCCGACCCCACCCGCGCCACCGTGCACGAGCACGCGCTCTCCGCGTCGCAGTCGCGCCAGTTCGCACAACGCGTAGTACGCGGTGAAGAACGTCGTCGGAACCGTGGCGGCCTCCTCGAACGACATCGTGTCGGGCTTGTGTGCGATCGCGGTCGCGCGCGTGACGACGCGTGTCGCGAACGATGCCGGCGCGAAACCCAGCACCGCGTCGCCCGGTGCAAACCCTTCGACGTCGGCGCCGACCCGCGCGACACGTCCCGACATTTCCATGCCGATCGTCGCGCCCGCGAAGCCCGTCTCGACGGCTTCGTCGGACAGCAGCCCCATCGCGTACATCACGTCGCGGAAATTGAGCCCCGTCGCCATCGGCTCGATCTCGACCTCGCCGGCGGCGAGATCGCGTGCCGGCATCGCGAACCATTCGAGGTTGCGCAACGAACCCGGCATGTCGAATGCGAGCCGCGCGCCCGACCGGCCCGATGCGCTTGACAGCGCGCCGTCACGCTCGGCCGCCTGCGTGGCCGGCAACATGCGCGACACGTAGCGGCCCTGCGGCGCCAGCAGCACTTCCTCCTCGCCATCGTCACCAAGCAGCGCCATCGCAAGCTGCGATGCCGGTTGTTCGACGGTGCGATCGACGTCGATCAACCGGAGCGGCAGCGTCGGATACTCGTTCGCGATCACGCGGCCGAGACCCCACAACGTTCCATGCTCGGGGTGTGACGACGTGCCTGCGGCAAACGGCGCACCACCACGCGTCACGGCACACAGTCGCCCGCGCTCCGTCGCGCCGGCTGCATCGAGATCGCGCACGATCGATGCCAGCGCGAGCGCGCCACCGCGCTGCGCGCGCATCATGGCCGCACCGTCGGCGGTGTCGAGCGATGCAAGCGGCGCCACGAACACGACATGCGCCGGATGCCCGGCCGGCTGACACGCCGACCATGCCGCGGCGTCACGCACCGCTGCCGACTCGACACGGCAACCCAGCCGCTCGAGCTCGCCCGACAGGGCGATGCCGAACGCGTCGACATCGTCCTGCACGATCAGCCAGTGCGCGCCGTCACTCTGCGCCATGCGACGCGCTCGATCCTCGTCCCGCGATGCGCCGGCCGCTTGCTCGCGGGCAGCGGGCTTGCGCGCGACGACGAACGTCGGCGTGCCCTCGAGATCGAGGCCTTGTTCGGTATCACGCACCACGTCGACCAGCCCGGCGCGTTCGCACATCGACTCGATCGCGGCTGGCGCCAGCGCACCGCACGCGCCGGCGGCGCCCGCGCCACTGGCCGTGCCGAACACGATGTCGGAGAATCGACTGCGGCGCGCATCGGCAATGACGACGAGCCCGCCGGGCGCGAGCCGTCCGGCGATCGCCGTCAGCGCGGCGAGCGGATCCGGATGATCGCCCAGCATCCGGTTGACGATCACGACGTCGAACGGCGTCGTATCGCGGCATTGCGAGAACAGCGGCGCGTCGGTCGCGAACGCCAGCGTCCGCACGTGCGCGTGCGCTTGCGCATCGAATCCGGCGAGCTGCTGCGGCGTACCCGCCAGCAGGTATTCGCAGCGATCGGCCGGCACGTCCACGTCGAGCGGTTGCAGCACGTCGCCGCTCGCGGCACCGAACTCCAGTACACGCAAGCGGCGTGCGTCCGGCCACGCCGCGACGGACTGCGTCACGCAGGCGGCGAGCAGCGCGCGCGCATGCGCCCAGGTCGGCGATGCATCGAAGAACTGTTCGACCAGACTGCGCCCGGTCGACGACAGCAGCGCGCCCCCGGGCGACGCATCGCGCAGCACGCGCGGCAGCGCCGCGCCGACGTGTGCCAGCAACGTCAGTTCGGCGACATGGGCCGGCGATGCCGCCAGCACGTCGCGCCACAGCGCGTCACGCGCGGGCATCGCCGCGCAGGCTTCGTCATCGCGAACCAGACGATCGCCTTCGAAGCGCGCCAGCCCGTCCTCGACGACGATTTCCGCCAGTCGCGCGACCTGTTGCGGATGCGTGTTCGTCAGCAGCGCCGGCTGGGCGAACGCGCCGAGCGCATCCAGCGCACCGAGCGCATGCAGACCGGCAAGCACGTCGAGCAGCGGCAGCATTTCGGTCAGATGCTTCGTGCGGCGCTCGAGGTCCTCACGCGCCGCGACGTGCGCATTCGCACGCTCGACGAGCACGCCCGGCGGCGGCAACGCGTCGGCCGTGTAACCGGCCGGCAGCGGCCGCGCTTCGAGCACGTAGGCAAAGCGCGCGGGCGCGCCGTGACAGCGCCCGGCGAGATCGACGCGGCGGAAGCGGCACGCGGAAAGGCGCGCGACGATCTTGCCGTTTGCATCGATGAATTCGAACGACGCGAGGATGGAATGCGGGCTGCGGCGATGAATGCGCGCCAGCACGCGACGAATCGCTTCGCCGCTCAGGAAATCGACACGACCGATCTGCACGGGGACAAACGCCGACTGCGCATCGTTCGGCGTGGCACCGGCCTGCGCCAGCACCGCGAACAGCGGATGGAAGCCGCTGTCCATCAGGGCGGGATGCAGCAGATAGTCCGACCGCGCACGCGCATCGGCAAGGACCGACGGCACATCGAGCTCGGCAAGCGCGTCGTCGCCCGACACGCGCAGCGACCGCACCCACCGGAACGCCGGCCCGTAGCTCAGGCCGATTGCCATCGTGCCCGCATACAGTGCATCGCCGGACAGCGCCGGACGCGACTGCAGACGGGTGACGACGGACGCATCCGGCGTGCTGTACGCATCGAGCGTATTGCCGCTTTCGAGCAGGCGCCCCGTCACGTTCAGGTTCCATGGGCCGTCCGACATCCGGTCGCGAGTTTCGATCGTGAACGACGCGGTGCGCACGTCGATCGCGAACCGGAACAGCTTCGCATGCTGCGGCTGGAACACGACCGGCATGCGGATCTCGACGTTCTCGATGGCCACATCCGGTGTGCCGAAGAACGTGCGCGCCGCCGCGAGTGCCATCTCGACGTAACCGGCGCCCGGAAACGCGATGCCACCGTCGACCACGTGATCGGCGAGCATCGGCACGCGCTGCGGATCGAGCTGATTCTCCCAGGCGAACGCATGCTCGTGCAGACGATAGCCGAGCAGCGGATGATCGACGCGACGATTCACGAGCCCGTAGCCCTCGACACTCGGCACGAGCCAGTAACGCTCGCGCTGCCACGGATAAGTCGGCAGCGCGGCGTGCGGGACATCGGGAACGAGACGGTCGAGATCGACACGCGCCCCCTGCGCGACCGCCGACAGGAACGAATGGGCGAGCATTTCCGCACTATCGTGCTGACGCTTGAGCGTCGGCACGACGACGCCCGGCGCGACGCGTGCGGCAAGCGTCTGCTTCACGTAAGTGCGCAGGATCGAATGCGGGGCGATCTCGACGAACACGCGCACGCGATCGTCGGCCAGGCGAGCAATTGCATCGCCGAAACGGACCGGCTCGCGAATGTTGCGCCACCAGTAATCCGCGTCGAGCGCGGTACCCGGCAACGTGTCGCCGGTGACCGTCGACACGAATCGCGTATGCGTATCGCGCGGCGCGAGATCGGCCAGCCCGTCGCGCACGACCGGCTCGATTACATCCATGCGGCTGCTGTGGAACGCATAGTCGAGGCCGAGCATCTGATAGAAATGGCCTGCGTCCGCGAGCGCCGCACCGATTGTTTCGAGCGCGGCTTGCGAACCTGCGAGCGTCACCGAGTCGGGGCTGTTGGTGCCCGCGATTTCAATGGCCGCAGCGAGATCGAGACGCGCGATCCAGTCGCGCGCCGCGGCTTCGCCGATGCCGGCCGCCGCCATCCTGCCCGCGCCGCGCGTCAGGCCCTGGGCACCGCTGCGAATCCTGATCACGCGCACGGCCTCGGCGAGCGTCAGCGCGCCCGACACCCAGGCCGCCGCGATCTCGCCGACACTGTGGCCGACCGCCGCGTCGAAGCGGATGCCGCGCGCGGTCAGCACACGCGTGATGCCGACCTGCATCGCGAACAGCAGCGGCTGCGCGTTCTCGGTCGCGGCGAGCCATTCGGCGTCGACACCCTCGCACATGACTTCGACGAGCGACGCGTTGCCGTCCGCGCGCCACAGCGCATCGACTTCGTCGAGCGCCGCGCGAAACACCGCATCCTCGGCATAGAGCCGCTTGCCCATCCCGGCCCATTGACAGCCGTTGCCCGCGTAGACGAACGCGACGGGCGCATCGCCTTCGATGGCCTGCCCCTGCACGGCGCATGCCGGCAGCCCGCGCTCCGACGGCTCCGCGAGTGCGGCCAGCGCAGCCAAGCCTTCTTCGTGATCCGCCGGCGCGACGACCGCGCGATGCTCGAGCCATTGACGACGCCGTGCGGCGGCGGCCGCGAGTGCGGCCCAGTCGGCACCCGACTGCAGGCGCGCGAGATGGCGTGCGGCAACGGCTGCCAGCGCGGCCGGCGACCGTGCGGTGAGGACGAGCGGCGGTAACGCAGCATCGATCCTTGCCGCCGACTGCGCGACTGGCGCCGGCGCCGGCGCCGCCGCTTCGGTGACGACGACGTGTGCATTCGTGCCGCCAAAGCCGAACGAATTGATGCCGATGGTCAGCGGTGCATCGCCGCGCTCGAGCGGCGTGAACCGATCGACCACCCGCAAGCGGCCGCCTTCGAAATCGATATTGGGGTTGGGCGTGTCGAAATGCAGCGAACGCGGCACCGCGCGGTGCTTCAGGCACAGCACGGCCTTCAGCAGACCGGCCATGCCCGATGCCGTTTCGAGGTGTCCGATATTGGTCTTGACCGAACCGATCAGCAGCGGATCGGATTCCGGCCGGCCGCCCGACACTGCATCGATCAACGCACGCGCCTCGATCGGATCGCCGACCGCCGTGCCCGTGCCGTGCGCCTCGAGATACGCGAGCGTGCGCGGATCGATGCCTGCGCGCCGGTACACGGCGCGCAGCAGGTCCGCTTGCGTCGCTGCTGCCGGCACGTTGATGCCGCCGTGCGAATGACCATCCGAATTCACGCCCGATCCTGCGATGACCGCGTGGATCGTATCGCCGTCGGCCAACGCCTGGTCGAGCGTCTTGAGCAGCACGAACGCACCGCCTTCGGCGCGCACGTAGCCGTCGCCGGTCGCGTCGAACGCGCGGCAGCGGCCGCGCGGCGACAGCATCGATGCCTTCGAGAAACTGACGAATCCGAACGGATGCAGCAGCAGGTTGACCCCGCCGGCAAGCGCCATCGCCGTCTCGCCGGACTGCAGCGCGCGGATCGCCTGATGAAGCGCGACGAGCGAGGACGAGCATGCGGTGTCGACCGACATGCTCGGGCCGCGCAGGTCGAACAGGTAGGACACGCGGTTCGACGCGATGCTGAGCGTGTTGCCGGTTGCCGAATACGGATCGATCGTGTTCATGTCGTCCATATTGCGGTTGCCGTAATCCATGCCCGCCACGCCGACAAACACGCCGCAGTCGCGGCCGCGCATCGCGGCCGGACGCACGCCGGCGTCTTCGAACGCCTCCCACGCGAGTTCGAGCAGCAGCCGCTGCTGCGGATCCATTTGCGCCGCCTCGCGCGGCGAGATGCCGAAGAATTCGGCGTCGAAGCCCGCGACGTTGTCGACGACGCCCGCGGCGAACGTGTAGCTCTTTCCCGGCTCCCGTTTCGACGGGTGCTGGTAGAACGCCGTGCCGAATCGATCCGGCGGAATGGCGGTCACGGCATCGCGTTCGTCACGCAGCAGGTTCCAGAAGTCGTCGGGTCCCTCAACCCCACCGGGAAAGCGGCAAGCCATCCCAACTATTGCAATTTTCTTTTCCATCATCACGCCGGCGTCTGCAGCATCCCGGTCGGCGAAGCGGCGCGTGTGCAATCGACGTGCACCATCGCGCGCTGTATCGCGGCACCGAGACTCTCGACGCGAACGTTTCGGTGCTCGCCGAAATCGTTCGCGAAGTTGCGCCAAATAAAGTAATCGCTATTGGTCGGTTCGGTTTCGAGCGCGTCGAACACCGAAGTCAGAGCAGGAACATGGTCGCCGTAAAAGCACAGCACGGTCGGCCGCTCCCGCTTGCGGAGATAATCAGTCAGCTTGCCGATCATGCGGTCGGCATTCTCGACGTGTCGAAGATAGGCGGTCAGGTCGCGCCAGCGCGCGTCGTCGCCGAGCGTATGCCGCGATTCGGATTCGCCCGGTCCGACCGGTTCGAGATGCAGCGGACCGTGGTTTTCCATCGTGATCGCAAACGCGAACACCGGCGCGTCGCCGTGCTCCTGGAGGGCCGCGATGATCGCATCGGCCACCGGGCCGTCTCCGACATACGGCCCGATTCGCGCCGCACCGCCGAAGTCCCGAATGTCGAGAAAGCGGTCGAAATGCATGAACCGGAATGCCCGGTTGCGCCCGAAGAAATCGGCGTGGTAAGGATGAATCGCGAGCGTGCGATATCCGCCTCGCTTGAACCAGCCCGCCAGCGACGCGCATGCGCGGCGCACATACATGTACGGGTAAAAGCGCGAATAGCCGAGCGATGCCGACGGCAATCCCGTCAGCATTGCGAATTCGCTGCGCATCGTGTTGGCGCCCCAGGCGGGAACGTCCAGGCTGCCCTGCGTGAATGCCTCGCGGCGGGCGCGGTCGAGATTTGCGTACGGCTCCGACGAAACGCATGCGCCAAGACGACGCGCGTCGAAATAGGATTCGCTCTGGATGACGATCACGTCCGGCGTGCTGTCCGGACGGCCGCGGGAGAATGGCCCGGCGTCGACCGCGCGAAAGAACGCACTGCGCTCCGCACGCCGCAGCCCGTTGACGAGATAAGCGACGAATGCCGCGAAGAAACCCGTCCGACGCTGGTCCGCCATCGGGTCGAGCGTCAGCGGCATGCGACGCGACAGCGCGACACAGACCGGCACGCAAGCGACCGCGGCCAATGCGGCGGCGCCACGCGCCAGCATGCCGGCTGGTTGTTCGAGCAGAAAACCGATCGTCGCGACCGCCACGGCGGCAACGATGCCTAGCACCTTGCCCGCACTCAGAAACGGCAGATAAAGACGCGGATGGGCGAAAACCTGGCTGAACAGGCTCAAGTCCGTAAAGACGAAGGGCTCGCGCAGGGATTCGTATTTTGCGTTGCTGATGACGGCCAGCAACGCGATCAGCACGAGGGCGACGGATGCCGAGAAAAGCGGCCGGGCCGTCACGGCGAAAGTCGCGCTCGCCACGATCGCGAACGCGCAGACATGCAGTGCGATCGCCGCCGGCGAACGGGTGAGCGACGCGCGCGGATACGCGATGACCTCTACGAGAAACGAGAGTGCGGCTGCGGCAGCCGCGAACGCGAATCCGGGCAGCACGTCACGCCTTCCCGCGCGGGAGATAGGACAGACGACCGAGAATGGCATCCGCCAGCGTGGCCGGCAGCAGGCGCAGCAACTTGATGCCGAGGGCAAGACTGAACGGAAAGGCAATTTCCACGCGGCGTCGCGCGAGGCGCTTCTTGATGTACCCGGCAGCCTTGTCCGCACTCCACATGAACGGTTTGCTGCCCGGGAAGACGTCGCTCATCGCCGTGCGGACAAAGCCCGGCATCACGACCGACAGGCCGATGCCCTCGCGTGCGAGGATCGGGCGCACGGAATCGCAGTAGGCGACCAGCGCCGCCTTGCTCGCGCAGTAGGCGGGCGAGATGGCCATGCCCCGCAATGCGGCGAGCGAACTGACGACCGCGATCTGCCCGCACCGGCGCATGCGCATCCGGTCGATGGCCGGCAGCACCGCATGCAACGCGCCGTACAAGTTGGTATCGACGACGTCGGCGGTGCGCGCCATATGCTCCCAGTCGTCGGCGGACTGCAGCGTGCTGGCCACGCCCGCATTCGCAATCATCAATTCGATTGGATACCGCGTATCGAAATCGATCATCCAGTCCTGGACGGCGGCCGAGTCGCGCACGTCCATGCAGCCGATCACGACGCGGGCGCCGCGCGCACGGCATTCCGCGGCGACGGATTCCAGCCGCGCCGAATTTCTGCCGATCAACCCCAGCGTGGTATCGGGCGCGGCATAACTCAATGCCAGCGCACGTCCAAGCCCGGCACTGCTGCCGGTTATCACGATTGCTCGCGGCCCGCTTGCGCTCACCTGCCCTCCCCGGTTGCGAATATTGCTGCTTGCCATCGTTTTAAACAGACTTTGTTTTTCAGCGATGTCTGGTTATCGATCTTCAAGCGCCAAGCGCTGCCTGATATTTCGATCAAGCAGCAGGCAACATTTTCGATTTATTGCGTTCGATTATTTCGTATGATTTGACCACGCCCGCAACACGCGACGCATTGGCATGGCACATCGACGTAACGATGTACGACCACCCGAATCAGGGTTGCGAAAAAGTGTGCGGGCCATGCAGCGGAACGACACCGCATGGAAATTTGCGCGGCGCGAAAGGTTGCTGGCCACAAACTTACAACACGCCGACGGGATCATACATCAATATTAATATCCGCGTAATACCTTGCACGTTACGATCGCTTACACAACACATACTCTCGGCGATCGGGACCATGCAAAAGACGAAACTCGCATTGTTTGCAATCGTCAGATGCCGGTCTCACGCCGATCCGCGAAGTGCGAGAATCGGGAAAAACTGCCGGATCATGCACGCGGCTGTCCGGCACCGGTCCATACACACGACGTTTCAGTCGCATCGATTACCGATGCTTGCATCACCGCCTGACCGACTTCATGCGGCAACCCTGCAAGCCGTTGTTAAAGTTTCCCGGTTACTTGTCAGACATGAATCTCCGACTTGGCGGGTTCGATGAGAGACTGTCTGGTGGCATTCTGCCCCGTCCAATTGGGACGTACAGAATTCCTCGAATGTTCTTTGCAAATCTTGATGATCCTTCGACTCGCTTGATTCGCCGAGTCATGTATGCAGATCGTCAGGGGCGCCTCCAGATCGGTACCAGACCGGGGAAGCGAGCGAAGCCAGGCGGCCACGCCATCGGCAAAAAATGAACGCACTGCCCCGATTCGATCGAGCGAACCCAGCCGGGTAATGCTCGAGGGCCTGCGGCATTCGTCGTACGAAATCGTTCGTTAGTTTGCGCTCCCTCATCGTGCAAACATCCGTGTTTCTTTCGATGCTGACAATCGCTTTACGCGGATCGTATGCGAGAAAGGGAGGCGCCCTCAACGAATCGGCATTCCGTGCCCGTCATTCGGGTCGATTGGACGGCGCTCACGCTGAAATCACGATTGCACACGGACACGATGCTCTTGCCACGACCAATAGAGAACCATTCCGAAGCCGACGCAAACCGTTACGTTGAGCGGAATCAGAATATAGTTCTTTTTCTGAATCGCCAGCAAAACCGTCATGAGTGAATAGGCGAACGTGGCGATTTCCCCGGCCAGCAGAACTGCATTGATGCGCGGCATCGTCGAGCGATAGGCTTCCCTGCCTTTTGGCGTGCGATGAAAACCGCTATACACGCCGAAAACCGCTCGCACGCCCCCCGCGAAGTAATACCAGGCCATCGGCAAAAACATCGCGATATAAAGGTAGGTCTCCCATACCGCTTTCAGAACACTCGGCTTGTCGTCGAATCTCGCGCCCTTGCGCGAACCGAACGCATTCGCAAGCGCCCAGACCGCCACCAGAACGAAAAAGACGAATGCGCCGAGATGAATCCCCTCGCCGTCGAAATGCACCAGGCAAGTCAACGGCATGCTGAGCAGAATCAGCACGTAGATCGAAGCCAGCAGCACGGACGAGAACATCACCGAGATCGCGTGCATCCGCTTCATCAGCGGCATGCTTTGCGACAGCATCTGTCCGACATGCTTGAACCCGCTGTGGATCAGGCCGCGCCCCCAGCGTTCCCGTTGAATGCGAAACGCGCTGATGGTCTCCGGCAGCACCGACATGGAAACGACTTCTCGCATATACGCGTATTTCCATTCGCCGAACTGCGCGCGATAGCCCAGGTCCACGTCTTCGGTGACGGTCGACGCATTCCAGCCGCCCAGCGCATCGACGCACTCCTTGCGCCACACACACGAGCTGCCGCTCAGCGAAGCCATGTCGCCGTCCTCGCTCAGCCCCACCGTCACGTACTGCTGGTGGCCCATTTCCATGGCCTGGAAGCGTGTCAGGAACGACGCGTCGCGATTCTCGTAGCCGATGCCGGTCTGAAGGAAGCCGAGCTTCGGATCGGTGAAGCACGGGATGGTCTTCAGCAGGAAGTCGGCGGGCGGCACGAAGTCCGCATCGAAGATCGCAAAGAACTCGCCGGACGACTGCTGGATGCCGTTTACCAGGTTGCCGGCCTTGTAGCCCGTTCGCGACTCACGCTTGATGAGCCGGATGTCGATTCCGTCGGCGGCGTAGCGATCGACTTTCGCCCGCGCGAGCTTCGTCGTCGCATCCGACGAATCGTCGAGCACCAGGATCTCGATCTCGTCGGGCGGATAGGTCAGGCGGCAGGCCGCGTCGATCAGCCGCTCGACCATCTCGGACTCGTTGCGGATCGGCAGCAGCACGCTGACCCGGGGATGAAACCCGTCTTCGGAGATCCCGACGGGCTGCGCCAGATCGGTCAGCTTGCGCCGTTCGACCTTGCGGGAAATCAGCAGCACGCGCAATTCGAGCAGCACGTACAGCGCGAAATAGAGCACCACCAGCAGGAAAACCAACTGGGCAGCGTAGGAAAGCAGCGCGAGCATCGTGACCGCTTCCCCCTCAGATCTTCACGACGGCGCAGATTTCTTCCAGCCGGTGCGCCCACGTATGGTTCCGCCTTACGTAGCGCGCGCCTGCCTCGGCTCGGTCCAGATCATCCTGCGACGGGCCATGCCGAAGCCGCGAAAACAACTCCCGCGCCTCGTCATGCGTATCGATCACATGGCAGAACTCGCGGAAATACCGATCGACCGCGCGGCTCGCGTTGGTCACCGCGATGCCGCCGCACGCGAGAATCTCGAGCAGGCGCCGCGAGAACATCGTCTCGGAGCCCGTCACCGAATTCACATTGATCGAGATCGCATGAGACTTGTACACGTGCGCGGTTTCCCGATGCGGCACCTTGCCGTGCACGCGCAGCCCGTTCCTCTTCGGATAGCGGAACTCGAAGAAGCGCGACAGGCGATCGTGATTGCGATCGAACACGTTGAGCTGCAAATTGCTCTGCTCGCAGGTGTCGAACACCATGTCGAGAAAGCGGCGGCGTTCGTTCAGGATGCGCCGGTAGTAGCTGCCCGTGAAGCACGCCTCGTTGCGGACGAAATTGAAGCCCGAGAAATTATGCGACGCTGGTTGATACGGCATCACCAGCGTGTTCACCGGCACGTGCGCGGGCACCTGCTGCCGATATCGGTCGAGACACTCCTCGTCGGTCGTGAACACGTAGTCGAACACCTTCGCCACATCGATGAACGTGTCGAAAAAAGCACCGTCGTCCTTGTTCCAGAATACGGTCGGAACACCCGCGCGCCTCGCGAAGTCGACCAGGCGAAAGATCGCCGTCGGCTTGCTCAGCCGCATCAGCGGCGATTGCCGCGCCAGCTCGTAGCGCCAGCTCCCGTCCACGCCGTGAAACGCCGATTCGACGAGCACGAGATCGGGTTTCCAGTTGCCGATCACGTCCGCGTAGTTGGCAGGCGTCATGGTGCGCACGCGACACTCCGCCGACAGGCAGTCCGCCGTGAAGTAATCGGTAACGAGCGCAATCTTCAGACGCCCGAAGCGTCCGGCCTGCTCCACATCCTCTGCAACCGTCGGATAGTCGTAGACCAACGAACCCAGTTTTCTAATGACCCTGCCGACCATTTAACCCCTCACCCTGCGACATTGGCAGTGCATTCATGACAAATTCGCGCCAGCGGCGCTGTGTGGCCGCGTATTCTCTCGCCTGGTCACCGAACGCCGCGAGCGTACCGCGATCGGACAGCGCCGCATCGATCACCCGTGCCAGGTCGACCGCATCGCCGGCCTTGAAAAACCAGCCGGCCGGACTCGGACCCATTTCGTCGCGAAACACCGGCAGATCCGGCACGATCACTGGCTTGCCCATCGCGAGCGCTTCCACGAGCTTGATCGGCGGCACGATCTCGCAAACCTTGAACGGCTTGCGCGGGATGCACACCAGTGCGCAACGGCCGAGCGTCCTGCGCGCCTGCTCGGGCGAGGTCCGGCCCAGAAAACGAATCTGCTCCGACAATCCGAGGCGGTGGACCTGCGCTTCCAGCGCCGGCCGCGCCTCGCCCTCTCCGACGATCTCGACCCGCACCGCGCGCCCTTGCCCGTTCAACCGGCCGACCGCATCGATCAACGTATCGAGTCCTTCATAGCCGATCAACGAGCCCGCATATCCGATCGTGTCGGCGTCGATCTCCTCTGGCGCCGAGGGCGCAAACCGTTCGGGGTCCACGCAATTCGGCAGCAGATGCATCCGCTCGCCGGCAATCCCCCATCGGTCGCGCGCAAACCGCCCCAGTTGCGCCGAGATCACGAACAGCTTGTCCGCATGCCGGGCCACCAGACCCTCCAGCTGCAGCCCCTGCACGAACCCCTGCCGCCCTTCGTATTCGGGCATGCGCGAGATGCGCGTCAGCTCCCACAACCCGCGCATCTCGTATTGGAACGGAATGCCCAGTTGCCGCGCCGCCAGCAGAGCCGGCAGCGCGTTCACGTGATTCGACGCGGCATGAATCACCGCCGCGCGATGCTGCATGGCCACGCGCGCGATGACGGGCGCCGCCTGCAACGCATACATCAGCACCGGCCGGTTGTTGAACGGCGCGCTCGCATGCAGATACCGGACCTCGCTCACCAGCGTCTCGCTTCCGGCGACATCCGCCAGGCGATCCACGCGATCGCCGGGATAGCCGGGCCGCGTCAGCGGATGCACGCGACCGCCCGCAGCTGCCAATGCGCGAACGACTTCGTGCGTGCGCGTCGTATAGCCGCTCGTGTGATACGGCAATGCGCTCGCCGCCACGTACAGCATGCTGTCCGGATCGCCGACGAACGGCACGCCGCGCGAACGCTGCTTCAATTTGCGCTCGAGCACATGCGCCGTCAGTCGACGGCTCATCGCGAGCAGGGGCTCGGTCAATGCCGTCTGCAACGAATCGAGCATCGTGCTCATGCTTTTGCCGCCCCGGCCGCCTTCAGTTCGGCAAGGGAGAGATCGGTCGTATGCGTAGTCCGGATCTTGCCGCGGGACTGCAGGTCCAGGAATTCCGACGTCGTGATCACGTCGTAGTCCTTCGTGAGACGCGACAGGAGTTTCCGGTAGCCTTCGACGCGCTGGTCGTCCCGGTACGTCGCGTGCCCGTTCTCGTCCCAATACAGCAGCGACCACGAATGGAGCAGAAAAATCGAGAACGTCGGACTGCCGCTGAACGCGTCGAGCAGCAGCTTGCCCCACCACGGACGAAACCGGAAATACGGCGATTCAGGGTAAGTCAGGCGCGCCCACCATTCGTCCTTGCCGACCTTCGGCAGGATCTTCTTCTCCGTCATCGGCACCTCGATCACGCCGTTCGACCACTGGAACGGCAGATTCGTGGGCTCGCTGTAGTTGCACTGCCCGGCATGGACCGCGCACAGGGAATTATTGAACGACAGTCGTACGCCGGTGGACTTCAGCGCCCGGATCGTCGACGCATTCCAGCGAAATGAACCGGCACGATGCGCCAGCACCGGCTTGCCCGTTTCCGCCGCAATCAGCTCGCCGAAGTGGCGAATCACGAACTCCGCACGCGCATCGTCCGTGTATTGATTCATGTATTGCGGCCGCCGCGCAAGGCCGTGCTCGGCCCAGAACGAGTCCGGCAGGTATTCCGGATGCGTATGCAATTGAACGTCCTGCCCCGCCGCATCCAGCCGACGCACGACCTCCTTCGTTTCGTCGAGGTACGCATACGCGCCGCACTGGTCCACGAAGAACACGTGCTTGACGCCGAACTCGTCGCCGATGGAAGCCATTTCCGCGACCCCGGCCCGCCCCTTCTCGTGCACACCCCACATCAGCCGCTTGACGTGATCTTCCGTGGCGCGCTTGGGCAGCGCCTCGGTATCCACCGTCAATATGGCATAGCGATTTCTATCCATCATGTTCAGTTCACTTCCACCAATGCCTTCCAGTCTGCGTCGCTGGCCTGCGCCGCGGCCGGCGGCACGATCCGCGCCCCGCGATAGCGCCACGCGAGATACGCGCGCTTTCTTTCGTGATACGAACGATCGTCGCCACTCAATTCCGGCAGGTATTCCACCAGCCAGCCCAGCCGTGAATAGAAGGCGAAATCGGCTACGTCGGTCACCAGTACCGGCGCCAGCGTATCGTTGCCTTTCAGCCGCGCGGAAAAGCCTTCGCACGCACGGCGCAGTGCATCGCGCTCCGTACCCGGCGCCCAGATCAGCAGCGTGTTCGCTTCGGCCGAAACCGGTGCATGCTTCAGGGTCGGCAGCCACGGATATTTCGTCACGTGAGGCGGAATCACGCGCAACGTGGCCAGCACGCGCTTGGCACCGCGCCACGCGCGATCCTTCAGCGTGGCCGGCGGCTTTCCGGCGAGCAGGTCATGGCGCGTCAGCAACGTCCAGTCGGGCTTCGCCGCCAGCGCGCGCAACTCGCGCCTCAAGGTCCGGGTTTGGTCGATGATGCTCAATGCGTTCGCCTCTTGTCAGCAATCCTGGCGAGGATCTCGTCCGCCGCGAGCGACGCACCGTTCATCGGCACCGCGCGCCGCGCCGCAACGGGCAACATGCCCAGCAGCGCGTCGACGGCGGCCTTGCGCTCCGGTTCGGTCTCGCACGCCGAAACGACGGCCGGCATCACGTCGGCGACCATCCGCGCGCGGCGAACCTGATCGTCCACCAGTTGCGCGTTGGGCACCAGCAACGCAGGAACACCCGACTGCACCAGTTCGCAGCAGGTGTTGTAGCCCGCTGCGCCGACAAATGCATCGAACGCGCGCAGATAGCGCGCCAACGGATAGACCGAGACCGGCAACACGCCGGCCGGCAATTCGACGTCACGCACCGAGATGGGCGCCCGCGCCCACACCACCTGAAATCCGGCCGCCTCGAACGCGGCGATCAGTCCGTGCCCGATGCCGGCGACATCCTTCAGGTTGCCCGGGCCAAGCGAAAAGAGGACGAAGCGACCGGCCTGCGGCAGGCCAAGCGCGTCTCTCGCCGCTGCACGGTCGAGCAACTCGTCGTCCTCCAGCAGGCAGACCGGCGGAACCGTCAGCCGCGTGCCGCCGTTCGTCAGGGACCCGCGCGCCTCGGTCGCACCCAGTTCACCAGGCTGGATCACGAGATCGAACAATGCTTCGTCCACCGGCACCGTCTTGGTATCGGCCTTGAGCAGCCCGCGATTGGACCACACGAGGACGGGCGATCCATACATCTCGCAGGCCGTCAGCAAACCCTTGAACGGCCACGTTCCGTCGAATACGACCGCATCCGGGCGAACCCGCTCCAGCATCAAGCCCAGCCGCACGGCCAGTTCGCTGTTCCAGCCGAACGTCGAACTCGACGACCAGTAATGCGAAACGAAGTAGTCCGCTTCGAATCCCATCTCCTCGATGATCTCGATCGCCGACGCCAGCGAAAAGAAAAACGGGCGCGCGCGGCCCCTCAGGCGACGCGCGTACGCGAGGCAACGGTTCAGATGACCCATGCCCGAGCCGTTCACGTTGAAGAACAGGATGCGCGGCAATGCGCTCGCCGCGCGCGCCGCGTGACCGGACTTCGGGTCGATCATGCGTCGCCGCCGAACAAGTCGCGCGTGTAAACTTTGCCTGCGACGTCGGTCAGATCGTCGGTCAGGCGGTTTGCAACGATCACGTCGGCGGAGCGCTTGAACTCGGCCAGATCGTGAACGACCGACGAGTTGAAGAACGTCGATTCGTGCAATGCCGGCTCGTACACGATGACCTCGACGCCCTTGGCCTTGATGCGTTTCATGACGCCCTGGATGCTCGACGCGCGGAAATTGTCGGACCCCGCCTTCATCACGAGGCGGTAAATGCCGACGACCTTCGGCTTGCGCTTGAGAATGCTCTCGGCGATGAAGTCCTTGCGCGTGCTGTTCGACTCGACGATCGCGCGGATCAGGTTCTGCGGCACGTCGCGATAGTTGGCGAGCAGTTGCTTCGTGTCCTTGGGCAGACAGTAGCCGCCGTAGCCAAAGCTCGGGTTGTTGTAGTGCGCGCCGATGCGTGGATCGAGGCAGACGCCGTCGACGATCTGATGCGTATCGAGACCGTGCTGCGCAGCGTAAGTGTCCAGTTCGTTGAAATAGGCCACACGCATCGCAAGGTACGTATTCGCGAAGAGCTTGATCGCCTCGGCTTCCGTGCTGCCCGTGAACAGCGTCGGAATATCCTGCTTGATCGCCCCCTGCTTCAGCAGGCCGGCAAACGCTTCGGCTCGCTCGGAACGTTCGCCGATCACGATCCGCGAAGGGTGCAGGTTGTCGTACAGCGCCCGGCCTTCGCGAAGGAATTCGGGCGAGAAGATCAGGTTGTCGGTGCCGAGTGCCGCGCGCGTACGCTCGGTGTAGCCGACCGGAATGGTCGACTTGATCACCATCACCGCCCGCGGGTTGACCGCCATCACGTCGCGGATGACGACCTCGATCGAGCGGGTGTTGAAGTAGTTCGTGTCCGGATCGTAGTCGGTCGGCGTGGCGATCACCACGTAGTCGGCGCCGGCGTACGCGTCTTCCTTGTCCAGCGTCGCGCGGAAGTTCAGGCGCTTGTGGCGCAGGTAGTCCTCGATCTCGGCATCCTCGATCGGCGACTCCTTGCGATTGAGCATCGCCACCTTCTCGGGGACGATGTCGAGCGCCACGACTTCATTGTGCTGCGACAGCAGGACGGCGTTGGACAGGCCGACGTAGCCTGTGCCGGCGATAGCGATTTTCATGCGTATTTCTCACAGGCAAACACAGGAACATTCATCTCTTATATCTACCTTTACTTTCATCGACTGCTTACGGTGAAGCAACTAAAAATATCTGATCCCGAACCCCGGACCGAGCGAACGCCCACCGCTGCGAAACCCGTGACAGGTCAAGGTTCCAGCATCAGGGCGACTCGCGGTCCGTATGCAAGATCAAATCTGAAGTGAAATCACATGGAACAGCCGAGTTGTCGCAGTTGCGCGGCTTGTCCCTGTTATCCGCAGGCAAGCTAAACCACGTAACGGCATGCCGCTGCTTCGACTCATTGGCCGCCATATTCTCGAATCTCACCATCTGGACGTTAGGCACCGCACCTTTAGGTGCCTGAACCTTCCTTATGGCCGGTGACGGACTCCATACACCGGGAGAGAGCGCCTCCGCCACCTTCATCGACTTGTCGTCGTAGACGAGTGTCTTCGCACCGATTTCCGGCTGACTCACCTGCTCGATCAGGTGGCCGCCACTCGCCTTCACACCCGAGAAATTGATTTCGCCCTTTATGGTGCCGCCACCTCTCGGGTCCCAACGATAGGTCCATTGCGTTGCCGGCGCCGTTTTCCAGATTCCGTTTTCAAGGCGAGCATGAAACAGCTGCGTAGCCCCCTTTGAATCGAATTTCAAGTAAGAAATAACCGGTCGCCCGGCTTCATCGAACCCCAGCCGGATATTGTTCAGCAGGCCGCTCCTTTCCGGGATCTCATCCACGACTTCAGCCGACTTGGGTGTAATCGGCAAAGGAATGACGTCACCCGCACTGTTTTGCCACGTCTTAAGGTCACGACTCTTCGCGTAATTCACGTTGAAGTTCGTCTCGACGAAGTAGTTTTCCCGCCAGACCCACGCAACATGGAAGAACCCGTCCGGCCCGCGAACGTAATTCGTGTGGTACGCATTCACGGGTTTCTTCTCGGATGTGGGGGCGAAAATCGGACGATTTGTCCAGCGGACCCACCCGGAGTTTTCGAGACGGTTGACGAATTCCTCGCCGTCGCCGCTATGTCCGGAACGGTACGAAAACCCGAGCGCACCATCCATGAACCGGAAGAAATAAGGATACGTCGCCTGGGCTTCGTCCGATCCGATCATCGGACGCACGGCTTCCAGTCCCGCCAGTTTGTCCGGAGCGTCCATTCGTGCATATACGAGCGGAGAGGCGTGCATATTCCCGGAAACATGAAGTCGATTCGACCTGTCGAGCGCAAGAACGATCGAGTTGTGGGCATCCCACCCGACAAAGCGCGATGCCACCCGCGTCTTCTCAACCTCACCAGTGCACTTGTTTATCTGTGCAACCGACAGCCATCGATCCGCGTCGTAGTACGAAACATAAACAAATTTCTTATCTTCCAGCGCATCGAATTTGACACGCGAAGCGCCCCACACTCGATCGATCTTCAGATCCGGGGAAATCCCCGCGCACTTCGCATCCGTTGCATCAGCCGCCCACGATACCGAAGATGCCGCGACACTCAGCAAGACCAGCAATCGAACAGCAACGTTCTTCGTTTCCAAGGGTACCTCCTCTCCGAATCATCCCAAATCGCGCCGTACCCGGAACTCACCCAAGGCGGCGACCACACCTCACCACTGGTTTCGCCGGCGGTCGCCGCCGCAGACTCAGCCGTTCACCACCGATCCGGCCGCTTCGCGAACGCGTCCCATCTCGGCGCCCGCAAAGGCTGCTTTCACGAGTCCGGCGTATTCGGGATATCGCCGGGTCACGACATCCACACCCGCCTTGACCAAGGCCGTCTTTTCTCCCTTGAAGCTGGCCGTTCGAATGTGATAGACGAACGACCAGGGAGAAATCAGGTTGCGCCACCCAGCCTTGTAGGCACGCATGCAGAAGTCGTTTTCCTCTCCGTAGCCCCGCGGGAAACCCTCTTCGTCAAACGCCCCGCACTCGTCAATCAGCGCTCGGCGAATGTACATGCAGAATCCCGACCCGGTCGGCACCTCCGGCGGAACACATGCCTGTGTTGCCTGTGTCACGATGAGCGCATATTCGTCATGACTCAGATGCGCCGGACGCGGACAGTATTCGTTGAACTTCGGGAATGAAAACGCTCCTGCGTTATCACTCATCGCGGTAACGGTTGCCACCTTCTCGCGACTATAGGCGGCAGCTCGCAACCCCTCGAGCCAGCGCGGCGTTACAACCGTATCCGAGTTCAGCAACACGACGTCATTGTCGCCCGCCTCGCGAATCCCGCGATTTACCGTCTTGGTATAACCGATATTCACGTCATTCTTGAGGATGAGGACACCCGGCACACCCTCGAACTCTTCCAGCATCGGTGTGATGCCCGGATCAGGGCTGCCGTCGTCGATCACGATCAGCCGATCCCGGGTCAGATCGGTATGCTTCAGCACCGATTGCAGGCAGTCGCGAACTGCGGTGACTGCGTTATAGACGGGTACGACCACGGTCGTCGGTCGCGCATAACCGATCGCTCGTGCCGCGACAACGGCAGGGGTCTTGTTGTCACTCGGAAGCAACCCTTCCCGACCGAAGATCTTTGCATAGCCGTCCGAAAGCGCGGCCTTCAAATTGTCTTGAGTGAAATGCTGCTCGACAAACAATCGACCAGCCTGCCCCATTTCGGAAACGAGCGTGTCGTTTTCGCAGAAACGCACCACAGCGTCCACGACGCCGTCGATATCGCGGTAAGGCACGAGAAAGCCCGTTTTTCCGTGCTGCACCAGTTCGCCCAACGCACCCCAGTCGTAGGCGATAACCGGGCGGCGAGCAGCCATTCCCTCGGCGACTGTACGACCGAAGCTCTCGGCAAAGTGCGAAAGATTGAGAAGAACGTTCAGTTCCGACATCGCCTTGCGCGGATGTTCGGCATAGCCGGCAATGATCAGGTTATCGGGACGCGCACCAGACTCGACCTCTTCCTGCCACTTTTTGACCTGGGCATTCACCGGCCCGACCACCACAAAGCGTGCTCGCGGCGTCCGTGCCGCGGCTCGCCGCGCCACCTCGACGAAATCCTCCACGCCCTTCTTCGGGATATTCGAACTGACGATGCCAAACTTGATCGTGTTGCCGAACTTGTTCCCGAGTTCGAAATCGCTCAGCGTCACCGCATTGGGTACGTAAAGCGTCTTTTCCGGACGCGAAAACAATTGACTCGTGGCACGACTATTTCCAATCACCCAGTCCGAACGTTCGAATACACGCCCGATGATCTCGCTGATCGTCAGGCCAAGTTGTTCACGCAACGGATCGTCAAGCGAAATCAGCTCGCGCGAATGAACGACCCGCGTCCTGCCCATGCGCGTCGCGGCCTCCAGCGGCTCAAGTAGCACGATGGTGTTCGCATGCACGACGTCGACCGCGTGACGCGCGATGATGTCTGCAAAGGTCACCGTCAACCAAGCCTTGCTGTCCCGGTTGTTCTTCCACTGCGGATAGGGGAAGCAATATACGCCGAGGCTGCGCTCGCATATTTCGCGGATATAAACCTTGTTTCCGCCAGACGGCAGCGTCATCACGACATTGACGGATTGCTCGGCGAACGCGCTCAGCACATCCAGGAGACTCCGCTCGCCGCCGAACAGATGATGGCCCGAGATGTGCGCGCAGAGCATCACGGTCGGCCAATCAGGATTCGGTCGCCGCTGCCCTTCATGCCAGACAACCGAAGGCAGCGGCTTCCCATCCGTGATGGCGTCCTTGGAATCCGAAAGCGCATTTCCCGGCAGCACCGGTACATCCGTTTCTCTCGGATAAGCAGCGATCCCTGCAGGCAATACCTGGGGCGTAATGCCCGCGACGGATTCGGCGGCCGAAGCAAAGGCCTTCAGATAGGCGCGTCCCCAACGCTGGTCGGGTTCAAGATACGTGCCCTCCGCCCACTCGTTCCACGCGTTGACGAAGACGAGCGACTCGTTGCCTTGATTGAAACGCTGCTCCTGCTCAAGAATGCTCTTCATCCAGCGACGGAAGCCATATGGCGTCGCTCCGTGGAACACGCGCGCATCGGTCAGTCGGCGAGCGGTATTGTCCCAGCCCAGCATGGTTCCTCGGTGCACCGGCCACGAATAACCGTCGCCAAATTTCGCGACATCGCCCTCGACCACTGCCGAGTAATCGAAGATCTGACCGCCAAAATTCTTGTGCAGGTCGAGTACCTTGTCGCGCAGGTCCACGCGTTCCGCTTCGTGAGGCGGAAACAGCACATAGCTATCGAGCCGGTAATCCTCAGGAGAACCTTGCAACGTTTCCAGCCCGAATCGAACGGCGCACAGGTGAATCTCGCCCAGACCCGCCTTGCGGCACTCCTCTCGCCACGCGGCGGCGGTTTCCAGCCAGTTCGGGATAATCGAAATTCGATACACCATCATGACCGGCTTGCCGTCGTAACGAATCCAGCGTGGATCCTTCATCATCGGGATCAATTCCCGAATCAACGCGACATTGCTCTCGAGCGTATAGGTCTGCTCCATCAGCACGTGGCGGTTCTGGCCGTCCCAGTTCCGTGACCAGTTCTCGTTGGCCCAGCAAACGCAGAAACCCGTGTCGATATTCTTGGATCGGGCCATCTGCTCGATCGGATGATTCAGCAGCTTCTTGCCATCGAACCAGTAGTAGTAATAGCAGAACCCGTGAATGCCGAATTCGCTGGCCAGTTTGGCCTGCGCAACCTGTGTCTCCTCGAGACGCAGATCGTAGTATCCGAGTTCGGTCGGCACGCGTGGCTGATAATGGCCTCTGAACAACTGCCGAGCGCGTGTGACGTTAGTCCACTCCGTGAACCCTTTCCCCCACCACAAATCATTTTCCGGGATCGGGTGAAACTGCGGGAGATAGAACGCGATCGTCTTCAACGTCCGAGGACGAGCGGGTTGAACGGGCTGGACGCCTCTGCCCGCTTCGGGCTGGACAACCAGATTCCCGAGTCTTGCCAGCACGGACAACACACCGAGAACCGTCGGACGTCCGGGAAACCCGTTGGCAGCGTTCTTGTCGCCAACCAGTTCACTCGGCCAGAGTGCGGAAGCCAGCCCTCTCAGCAGCAAAGGTTTGAGCCATACTTCGGCTCCAACCGGCACCGTGATCGTCTCATCGGAAAGGCTCAGCCCGATGCGCGACAGCGCGATCTTCACGCCGTCGATCACGCGTTGATTGCCGCCCTCCTTGGAAAGCGAGACGAACCGCTTCGCGCGCATGCCCCAGTCTGAATCCGCGATAAATTCGGCCGCCCGGCTCGCGACGTCCGAAAGTTCGTCGTCGCCCTCGCCGGGCGCCAGCCACAGAACGGCCGCGTAGTCGTCGAATACGTTCGATCCGGCCAGTCGAAGAAATTGCTGGGCGTTCCCGTCACCATCGCCGTCACCCACGATCGTCACGGATGCCGTCAGGTTGCCGAAATTGACGTGCTCAACGTCGGAGAACCCGAGCACAAACAAATCGTGTCGCTGGCCGATGGCCGGAAGCGTCCGTCTCACACGCTCCCATGCTTCGTCGTTCATCGCATTTGCCACGACGGCGATCGAGGCCATGGGACGCAGTCCGCGCAACATGAACGCGTCCTTTCCCAACCTGAACTGCGGCTGATTGTTCCGATGGGTAACGTTCGACTTCGTAACGACGTCGTTGCCCCCTCGGTCCGGCCGAATCGTATCGACGGTTGTTTCTCGCTCGCGCCCTTGATTGATCAAATGGCCGAAGAGCCGAACGATTTCAGCATCGTCCGAACAGCGAAGATCCGTCACCCAATTGCGGAGCTCGACAGCGTTCGCCCCCACCGACAGGACGTCATGAAACAGCGCGCTCCGGCGGCTGTCCTGCGGCCGGTTTCCGTCGGCGGCACTCAACACCGCTCCCAGCGCCTGCGTCAGCTTGTCGATCGAAACCTTCGAAACGTCGTCATACTCGAACAGATCGGCCATTGCCGGCGAGTCGCACGCAAGGACGGGGACGCCCATCCCAACGGCATCGGTGAGCTTCGCCGGAACCTGAAACTGCGCGGCCAACCCACCGTCGTGCAGAAAGACGCAAACGTCAGCCATCGAGACGACTGCGGGAATTTCGGCGAAAGACTTGTTGGCGATGAATGCTGTCTGGCAACCACGGACCTGCTTGAGCGTCTCCTTCAGTGACTGATCCGGGAAGTCTCCGACGATTGCGAACAGGACATCATTCCGCCCGAGCGCAGCAATTGCTTCGGCGGTCTCAACCAGCCCCTTGTGCGGCCGAGGCGTGCCGAAGAACAGGACGATTTTCTTGTCCGCGGGGAGCCCGTATTTTTTCCGGCTCCTGGCCTTCAACTCAGGCGAAGGAACAAAGGCATTTTCGTCGCGAGCGTGACGAACGATCTGGCCTCCGTATCGATTCTGCAATGCAGGGTTTGAAACGGTAACCCCGTCGAACAGATTCACCATGCCGACGGCAATTCGCGTCCAGTCCTGTCCGGTCAGGTTCACCTTGGGAAGCTGCTGATGCTTGGCCAGATACTCAGCGATGCTGATAGGCGACTCAGCCTGGACAAACGCCAACTCCTCGTCGTCTACGTCCATCAGTACCTTCGCACCCCAGATCAGCTTGTAGAGCGCGCCAAACAGGACATTGGGGCCGCGCGGCTTCGAGAGATGCACGATATCGTAGGGATGCGCAACGACCAGTTCGATGGCTTGCTCGACAAATCGCGCCTCGTCCTCGACCAGGATGGCGTGCTTCGCGATTTCGGTTTCTTGTATCGGCCCCCAGATCTCTCGCCCGAACTTCGGATAGAGGCTGCCGATGATCTCGACGTCGGCGAATCGCTCATACAGCATCGCCAATGTATAGGCTCGCCCAGCCGAATTATGTGCAAGCTCCCAGCTGCAGACACCCACTCGCGGTCTGTCGGCCTCATCGCGACTCGTTCGATATCTTTGCTTCGCAAGCCCGAGGTTCGCCGACGCAATCCGGGCAAGCCCCGGCGTGGTGATCAACACCTCGGTATATTTCCGAATGGCTTCTTCGTACTTCCCCGAGCGCATGTATTCATTGCCAAGTGCGAGCGGCGTCTTCATATTCTTGTTCATCGCATTTAGTTATTCGTGAATTTGATGTCCAACAACGTGACTGCAGAGTTCACAACCTGACAGTCAAGGTCGTGTGCCGGCTGCTCGTTACGCTGCAACAACAGGCTGAGAACACTCTCATTTTCCCAGCGAGTTCGATCGATGATTGGCTCGGCAAAGCCGAGATCCTCATTCAGAATGAATCGTGTGTTTTTTTCCGACCAAAGGTAGTCGGGTGCCGCTAGAAAAGTCACCGCCATTCGACCGCGACTATGATCTCCGCGAGTGATGACGTATACGTTGTCGAATCGATCGACAACGACTTCTGGGCGACTTATCGGAATTTGCAGCGTCCCCTTCCCTCGCAATGCAAAAGGCTGAGTGCGCGCGGATATGATCTGATGTCGCCATTGCGCACCATCGAAGTACAAATGCTGATACTGCGGAATTCCGCCCGAATCGTCCGCGTAGAAAACAATGTGCGGACGATTTCGGCTGTCCAGTGCCATGCTGCACTGGTTGATCAGATTACTTCCAGGCGAGATCGGATAAATGATTTCAGCATTTACCTGAGTGATCGGAAGTTCATAGACTCGCCCCTTTGAAGTCTGCCAGGTGACGCCGTTATCGAATGAACATGCGTATCCGATATTCACGTTGTTGATGAGGTTTTCCTCACCGAGCGTATGCGTGCGCCATACGAAGCTGAGATGCAGGCTTCCGTCGCTGCCGATGGCAGGATGGTTCCAGTAAGCGTTGCTCGTCCATGGCTTCGACTCCCTGCCGCTCAGAATCGGCAAGGGGCGATCCGACCAACTCTCGGTCTCTTCGTCATAGACCTTGAGGCGAGCGTCTCCGCTATCGTGCACGCCGTCACGATAAAGCAAGACGAGCGGAAACCCGTGATGCGGCTCAACGAAGGTCGGATATGTCACCCGTTCCTCGGACGTCCCCGTCATCGGAAGCTCGTCCGTCCATCCGCTGATATCGTTGGCCCGGATGCTTCGGCGATAGCGCAATCGCGTAGCGTGATGCCCGTAACACAGGTGGATATGACCACTCCGGTCGACGCCAAGGCTAATACTGTTGTGTGCGTCATTCAGGTCGTACGCACCTTCGACATCATGGCTCTCGATCGCTTCCGTCTTCAGATTGCGCTGAACAATGCGCAGCGTGCGTGAATCGACATAGAACGCAGTAATCTGCCAGTCCAGATGGGTCAGGATTCCGTGATGCCGGAAAATGACGGTATTGATGGTGTTACCCGCCCACGCCTCACCGAGATGGCGCTTGGACAGCGTGACGACCTCGAACGCGGAATTCGCATGAGGAAGTCCGCGCAGTGCACCGCTTGCGTCACCGTCGAGATAGGCGGAACTCATGCCAAGCTCCTGGCATTGTTGACTGACTCGCGCTTTAGTCAGCAGCACCTTGTCCGACCCAGGCGCACCGACCCTGATAGACGATTCGAAATGTTTCAATGCCCGGGGGAAACTCCCTGCGACGACAGCGGCACGCCCCAGGCTGTTATGGACACCCGCGACGAGAATCTGACAAAGATGACGCTCGCTGACGCCCCAGTCCCGAGCCAGCCGAACATACAGCTTGGCCTCGGCGAACCTCCCGAGTTGCAGACGCCCCGATGCCGCGAGCAACGCCAGCTTGGCTCGCTCGGGATGGTGTTGCAGGGTGGCGCGCTCCAGCCTGGCGAGGCTTTGCCAATCGCCAAACTGCCACTGGGTACGGGCTCGTTCTAGCAAGTTCTCGTCGTAAGGCATGACGGTTTGCTCGGGCCGAACCTCGACAATTTCGGCCGGCCGCGCACGTTGCTGTGCCAGTGCCTTGTAGCGCACGTTCACCGACTTCTTTCTCATAGCTCTGGCTCTCGAAGCAGGATGTCCTTGATCAGCTCAAGCTGCGCTTCCGCTCGAATCATCTCTTCCTGCACCAGCCTCTGACGCGCCTTCAACTCCGCATCGCTCTCCTGCTGATTGTCGAGTTGCTGTTGTAACGCGTTGATTCGCTCGACGTGCTCCGCCACCAGTCGAGAGGACTCGCCGTGCTGACTCATCAAGGTCGATTTTTCATCTTCCAGCTGGTTCTTGGCCACCTGCAGAAGTTCGATCTCCCGATTGCGCTCGACCTCCTGCTTGACGGTATGTTCATGCCGCTCCGCCAACGTCTGCCGCTCACGCTCGGACACGATATTGGCTTGCTTGAGCGCCTCGAGTTCGCGCGAACGCTCGGCCGCACGCTCGCTGGCATCTTGGAGCTGGGTCGTCAGTGACGAGGTTTGTTGTTCCAGAGCTGCTTTGACCTGCGTCAGCAGTTCAATTTCACGATCGCGCTCGCCCATGTGTTTGAAGACGTCTTCGTACCGCGCGGCCAACGCCAGATTTTCGCGTTCGAGACGGGCCCGATCCTGTGCAAGGACATCGACTTCTCGCGCCCGTTCGGCCACCTGCGCCGCAATCTCCGCCTGATGCTGTGCAGTCAGCGCACTTATTTCCTGCTCCAGTCGCGTAGCCATCTGCTCGAGATTCGCGACGTGCCGCGCCTGCTCGGTCGTCTGCCGGAGCGTCGCCTGGTGCCGCCTCTCCAGCGCCGTCTTCTCCTGTTCGAGCCGCATCGCGACCCGTTCCAGCGCTTCGACCTGCCTTGTTCGCGCAACCACCTGCGCGCTGATCTCGTCGTGTTGCGCCAATGCAGACAGTTTTTCCTGTTCCAGCTGAGCCCAGGCCTGCTTCATGGTCTCGACTTCCAGGCTACACGCCATCAGTTGCTCGATCACTTCCTCATGCATGGCAATCGAGGCAAGCAGTTCTTCTTCCAGTTGCGTTTTAGCCTCCGTCAGGTCGCTAACGTCCTGACAGAGTTCGCCGACATGCTCGACGTTTCTCTCATGCTGTTCGATGAGCCTGGAGCGCTCCAGCCCGAATCGCACTTCGACCTGCCTCAGGGCTTCAACTTCCTGCGTACGCTCGGTCATCTGTCTGACAGCATTTTCGTGGCGAGCAATAAGCTCGGACTTTTCTCGCTCGAGGCCAGATTTTTGTTGTTCGAGGTCTGCTCTTTCTCGTTCCAGATTAGATTTTTCTCGTTCAAGGCGCGCGTTGGCCTGTTTAAGCGCATCGACTTCCTGGTCTCGGACGCTGGAATGCTCCAACGCCTTTTCCGGGTGCGTTGCCAATGCTGACTTTTCCTGCGTCAACTGAGCATTGATCCGCGTCAGCGCCTCAACTTCTCGGTTACGTTCGGCAAGCAATTGCGCGCTCTCGTCACGCGCTCGAGCAAGGCCGTCCAGTTGCTTCTCGATCTCGTCCCAGTGTTCAGCGAATCTGGCACGCTGCTTCGCTTCGCGTTGACGAGCGTGCTTGGCCTCATAGCGCAACTCGCTCGCTTGGCGAGCCTCCGAATCGCTGAATTTCGTATCCGACGGCAGGATGTCCAGCAATGCCTCCGCTTCGGCAAGGCTGCCAGCCTCATGAAGCCGGAAGGCGAGCCACTTCAGTCGAAACGGCTTCGGCTCCAGCGAGTATGCGCGTCGCGCTGCCTCTGCCGCGCCAGCGCGATCGCTATTCATCAAATGACGCCCGAGCGTCGTATAGCCATTCGCGCGCGCGACCGGTGAAATGGAGTTGCCGGCCATCAGCTTTTCCACCGCCTCGAAGCCACCCTCGCCGTATGCGGCAATGACCTTCGTAAACGCCTTCCCGCCCAGCACTTCGGGAGGCGATTGGCGACGATAGCTGCGCCAGATCTTCCCGAGCGCGCCGGGTACGGAGAACAACGTCTTCGGCGAATCGACGCTTTGAATCAAGAGATTCCCGAGCTTGATATTCAGGGCGTTTTCCCTTTCAAGCCGGTGAACCTTTCGCTGCGCGTTCACCAGCGCACGCAAGCGCTGATTTTCGGCCAAGGCATTGTGCAACTCGTCATCGATCCTGCCCGCGACCGGCACGACATTTCCCAACGCCCCGCTCGACCAACCTTCTTCCGCAGCTCTCTTCTGCTGATAGTGGTGTTCGAGCTCTTCCTGAACCTGGTGAAGTTGCAGTAGCAGAATCTCGTTTTCCTCTTTCATTTCCTTGAGGCGAGATTCAACATTGACCCCGGTGGTCGAATTTTCTTGTTCGATCATTGTTTTATGCCCTTCCAAATACCGCGAGTATCGATGAGCACCTTTCGGTCGCTCCAGCCAGGTTTCACGCTTTTGAACTCAGCGTGATCAACCAGCAAGACCAATATGTCGGCTCGCGAGATTGCGTCGTCTAGCGTTGCCAGAACCAATCCCGAACTCGCCAAGCGTTCCGGCATCTCTGCGAGATTCGGCTCTACTACCATGACCTTGCCGGGATGGTTTCGGGCCAGAATTTCGGCAATTTGCAGCGCCGGACTTTCACGCAAATCGTCGATATCCGCCTTGTATGTAATGCCAAGGCACGCGATGCGGACATCGCCGCGCGTAGCGCCAGACCTCGTCATCTCGACAATGGCCTCGCTCACCTTGCGAATAACCCACTGCGGCTTGGCATCATTGACATGACGAGCGGCCCGGATCAACGTCGACTCGTCCGGCGCGCTGTCCACGATGAACCAGGGATCGACGGCGATGCAGTGCCCGCCCACGCCGCAACTGGGCTGCAGGATATTCACGCGCGGATGCCGATTTGCCAGCTTGATGAGTTCCCAGACATCGATGCCCTGCTTGTCGCAGATCATCGAAAGCTCGTTGGCAAAGGCGATGTTGACATCACGAAAACTGTTCTCGGTCAGCTTGCACATCTCCGCAGTGCGCACGTCCGTGACAATGCAATCACCTTGCACAAATGACTTGTAGAGTGCGACGGCTGCGTCGGAACACGCGCGCGTCATGCCGCCGATCACACGATCATTGACAACCAACTCGTGAACGATGCGCCCGGGGAGAACCCGCTCGGGACAGTAGGCGATACGAATATCCGACACGTCGCCCGCCTGCTGCGGAAAACTGAGGTCGGGACGCATCTCGGCCAGCCAATTTGCCAGCATTTCCGTCGTGCCTACCGGTGACGTCGATTCGAGAATGACGAGGTTGCCTTTGGAAAGCACGGGAGCGATCGACTTGGCAGCCGATTCGATGCAGCTCAAATCGGGCCGGTGATCCGGCGTCAGAGGTGTCGGTACGGCAATGACGAATGCATCCGCCGGCTCGGCCTGCGTCGCCGCTCTCAGATAGCCGGCGCCCACCGCCGCCTGGACCAGGATGTCCAGTTCAGGCTCGACAATGTGGATATCACCACGGTTGATCGTATCGACGACATACGGCGATACATCGATACCAATGACCCGCCGCTTGCGGGAAGCAAATAGCGTTGCGGTCGGCAAGCCGATGTAGCCAAGACCGATGATTGAAATGGTATTCAACGTGTGCTCACTAGAATATCGCGGATGCGTTGCGCAGCCTTGCCATCGCCGTACGGATTCGCCGCTCGCGCCATCGCGGCATAGCTCGCCGGATCGTCAAGCAGCCTGGTTGCCTCCGCAACGATCACGGCCTGATCGGTTCCAACAACCTTTGCCGTACCGGCCGCAACAGCTTCCGGTCGCTCCGTCGTCTCGCGTGTCACAAGCACGGGCTTGCCCAGGGCTGGCGCCTCTTCTTGAATGCCACCGGAATCCGTGATGATTAGTGCGGCCCGATTCATCAAGTAGACGAATGGCAAGTAATCCTGCGGTTCGATCAGGAACACGCCAGGAATATTTGCGAGAAGACGATGAACCGGCCGCTTGACCCCGGGATTGAGATGCACCGGGAAAACGATTTCGACGTCACCCCGCTGCGCGATTTCCAGCAGCGCGAGACAGACGGCCTCGTGCCCTTCGCCCAGATTTTCCCGGCGATGGCCGGTAACAAGAATCAAACGCTTTTCCGAATTGAGGAAAGCGAATCGGGTATCCAGTGCCTTGCGCTGCACAGCATCCTCGTGCATGCCGGCCACGGTTTCCAACAGGGCATCGACGACCGTATTGCCCGTAATGTGGATGCGATCTTCCGAAACACCTTCTCGCAGGAGATTGTCACGCGCATGCGATGTCGGAGCGAAGTGATAC
The DNA here is from genome assembly GCF_003858025.1 of Burkholderia sp. Bp9004. Classification (NCBI taxonomy): domain Bacteria; kingdom Pseudomonadati; phylum Pseudomonadota; class Betaproteobacteria; order Burkholderiales; family Burkholderiaceae; genus Burkholderia; species Burkholderia sp. Bp9004. The sequence continues at coordinate 48,498 of NZ_QTQD01000014.1, forward strand.
GTCGCCAGCACGCTCGTCAGGCGGCGATTCGCTTCTTCAGGCCACGGAGCCGACATATTCCCGGTGCGAAGGCCTGCCTCCACGTGACCCACACTGATTTGCCGATAGTGTGCCGATAGCGCCGCGGCGAGCGTTGTCGACGTGTCGCCCTGTACCAGCACCAGATCCGGACGAGCATCGCTCAACACGGAATCAAGGCCTGCCAATGCCCTGCTCGTCATGCCCAGAAGGGATTGATCCGGGGCCATGACGTCCAGATCGTAGTCGGGACGAACACGGAAGAACCCGAGCATCGAGTCGAGCATCTGCCGATGTTGCGCAGTCACGCAGACTTTCGTGTCGATCTCCGGATCCTTCTTCAGCACGTTGACCAACGGCGCCATCTTGATGGCTTCCGGTCGCGTTCCGAGCACGATCAGGGTTCTCATTGCCATCCCCGATCTCAATCCACGTGATCCATGATGATGCTTTCCAGCAGCTTCACCACGCCGGCCAGCGCAGCCGCAACCAGCAACGTGACAAATGCGTTGTAGAGCCGTCCCGGCTCCGTCGGATAGCCGGGCTTGGTTGGCGTCTGAATGATCGAGACCATTTTCAAGGTCCGCGCAGCATCCATCCGCCCCTTCTCCAAGGCCGCCAGGGCTGTCTTGTACAGATCCTGAGCGAATCCAACCTGCATTTGCAGACGCTGGAACTCCTCGACGGTGTAGTTGAGCGTATTCCGCGACGGCGAGGCGAGTTCGGCGCGCTTCTGGACAATCTGTTGCTCGAGTGCATTGAGCGTGTTCCTGAGCATCACGACCGTAGGCTGATTCGGACTCAGGGACGCAGGCAGGGCCGACAGTTGGGTCTGAACATCGGTTTTTTGCGCTTCGAGCTTGTCGATGATCGCGTTCAGACTCTCCACCGTTGCCTGCGGAGCGACGAGGCCTTTGCGATTCTGAAAGTCGATTACGGTATGCGTTGCATCCAGAAGCCGGTCGTGCGCCGCTCTCACTTGCGTCGCCAGGAAATCGACTTGCGATTGCGCCAGCTTATGCCCGATCTGGTTCATGTGAGCCTCGCCCTCATGAACCATCAGCTTGACAATCGCCTGTGCCATGTCGGGATCGTATGCCTGCGCTCGAATATGCAATACCCCGCTATAGTCATCGTATTGAACATCAACGCGCGACAGCCAATACTGATAGAACCATTCGGTCGGCGCGTTTTTGAGCCACATCCGCGAAATGGGATCACGGCGCCAATTGCTGAAATGCGAGCGCAAATCCAGAGAAGCATCAAGCTTCTTGAGCATGTCGAGCGACAACAGATATTCGCGCAGCAGCAACTGATCGGCACGGTTCGGTCCGCCGGCACCCGGTACGATTGACGATACATCCACCCCCGGATTGCTGATTTGATCGGTTGTCTGGATGATGACGTTGGCCTCCGACACGTAACGATCAGACGCGATCAGCAACCAGTACGGAATGGATAGCACTGCGTAAATAAAAATCACCTTGATAATCAGGCGAAAGATCCGGACAGAGCACACGACATCCTTGGCCTTTCTAAAAATGGCCACCAGCCGAGCGATGACGCCCCCTTTCCCGATGGATAGCTGCTTGTTCATGCAAAAATATTTTCCTTGTATGCCCGCAATGCCTCGTCGAGATCATCGAACCAGGAAGCGCGACCATCATTAATCCAGATTCCCGACTGACAGAACTGCCGAAGCGTGCTTTCGTCATGAGAAACCATGATCACACTCGCCTGGCTTGTTTTTCCCTTGAATGCATCAGCAGCTTTCTTTCTGAATTTCGCATCGCCCGCGGCCGTGACCTCGTCGGATATATATACGTCGAAGTCGAATGCGAGCGACAATGCAAATTGCAGACGCGACCTCATCCCCGACGAATAGGTTTGAACCGGTCTGTCGAAAGCCTCGCCCAACTCGGCGAAATCCTGAATAAAGGCGAGCCGATCCCTGAGTTCGTCCTGCCGACCGTGAATTCGGCAGACAAATTTTGCGTTCTGGCGTCCGGTCAGCGTTCCCTCGAGCCCTCCCGCTCCCATCGGCCACGACACACGGCACAACCGCTCGACACGCCCCTTGGTGGGATGGTCGACGCCACCGATGATGCGCAACAACGTCGACTTCCCGGCGCCATTCACTCCGATCAGCGCGACGCTTTGCTTTGGCGGTATCGTCATGTCGATCCCGCGCAGCACCCACTTCCCGACACCGTGTTCGGTCATGTAACGCTTATGGACGTCCTCAATACAGATCATCGCGTCACCAATTTATTAGAAAAGCGACGGTACAGCGCCAGACCCAGCAACATGGAGCCAAGAGCCCACCCGTAGAGATAAGTCAGACTGACGCTGGGTGCCGTGTGATACGAAGGTAAAAAGCCAGTCCGTACCAACTCAAGGCCATGCACGACCGGGTTGACCAATAGAATGTCCCGATATGGATTGGGTATCGACATAATCGGAAACAAGGCACCGGAGATGTAATAAAGCGGCAAATAAAACAACTTGAAGACGTGATCCACCTCGGGAACGAAATTCATCGCCACCGACGTGACCAATCCAAGTCCCAGACCAAACAGCCACAGCCCCAGAAGGCTCGCGATTGCCAATAGTGGATCCGCCGGAAGCAAGACCGGATTAAGCAGATCAGGCGTTATCACGCGCCCCGCAGCAAGTGCCGCCGCGATGATGATGATCGAGATCGGAACCATCAGAAACAGCTCCAGCACCGCCCTCACGATCGCCGCATCAAAAGGCTTTACCTGCCGGTAAACAAAGAACGCGTAGTTGCAATCGATCCCGTGCAACACCTGGATCCACGTGCGGCGCCAGAGCAGGAAACCAATGAATCCCGCGATAATCCACATGGTTATCGCGATCCCGCCGACCTCGTGAATCCGGAAGGTCGTATATCCGAACGCGTGTATCGCGATATAAATCACGGGCTCCATCAACAACCACAACCACGCCGCACGCGCCTCGAACAACCGATCCAGTGCCTCGCGCAGGAACATGGCTCTCCAGACGGAGACCGTGACCTCGAACGGAGTACGCACCTTTCCCGACATGGCGCCTTACTCCAGTTCCCGATTGAGCGTCGCCGCCGGGCTGGCCACCATCACGACGAGCGTAAGGAACTTCTTGAATTCAACCTCGGGCGAGTTCGAGACGTAAATCACGTCGCGATTCTGAATCGGGAAGTTCTGCGTCACGAAGAATGCGGCGGGATCCCGCAGGTTGATCTCGTAGACCACGGGCACGGTGCCATTGATGGCCCTGACCGTCTTGTCCTTCGCATCGACCAGCTTCGCGTCTTCGAACCGGAACACGAACACGCCGCGCGCATCCGCACGGCTGTCGTTGAGCCCGCCCGAACGTGCGAGCGCCTGGGCCAGCGAAATGCCTTGTGCTTCGAACGGAATCTCGTCGTTCTTGCCCGTTGCGCCCAACACCGAGAAGCTCTGCGACTGGAAGAGCGCCGTCACGACATCGCCCGGCTTGAGCACGACGTTCTGGTGCGGATCGCGAATGACCGAATCGAGCGGCATCGTCGCGGTGACACTGCCTCGCGAGAGCTGCACGGCCATGCGGTTGACCGACTGCTTCACGCCGCCGGCAAATGCCAGCGCATCGAGCAGACGCTCGCCCTTCGGGGTCAGCGGCATCAGCGCGCTCGTGTTGACTTCGCCTACGACCGTGATGTTCGACGCATTGTTCTTGGTAACGCTGACGAGCACCTGCGGCAGGTTCGCCTTGCCCTTGAGATGGCTGACGATGCTCGCCTCGATCTGCGCTGTCGTGCGCCCTTTGACCAGGATCCGCCCCGCGAACGGAATGGTGATCGTGCCATCCGAAGCCACCATCTGGTTGGGCAGCGTGACGCTATTGGACGTGCTCGTCGTCATCGGCTGCGCGGGCGCCAGCGTACTGAACAGCATCGCCGGCGGTGCCTCCCAGATCGTCACTTCGATGACGTCGCCCGGGCCGATCAGATAATTGTTGGTAACCTCACTCTGAAAGATGTCCGCGAATTGGCCGAGCTTCTTGCTGTCGGCAAGTTTCCTCGCCAACGTATCGTTGACGTCCACCAGTTGAATACCTTCGATCCGCCCGCCTGTCTCGGGCACTTCCTGCACTTTCTGGCGAGACGCGCCGGACGCGGGAATCCAGTCCGGGAATGTCCCACACCCCGAAAGCGCCAAGGCGGCAAGAACGGAAATTGCCAATAAACTCTTTTTCATGGATCTTGAGGCCAAGACTTTTTACTATTGATTTGCCAGCGTCATTTCCCGGGCGCTCAATCAACGCATCCCCCGAACACCCGGTCGCTCTTTCATCAGTCGATTAGCTCGATCAGGCCATCGACCTCTCAAAAATTCTTCACTTAAATTTGCATTCTTTCGGCCATTGGCGACCGAAAAAGCAACAAATCCCCTCTCTGTGACAGCAGACGAAATTGTGACTGCATGTCAATTTCCGCCACGGATACAGGCTCGATGGCAAACGAACTTCAGAAAACCACGGGAAATAACCAAAACAACGGCGCGCCTGAAAAACGCGTCCGGCCTTGCCAGCCGGCTGTCTGCGCCTGTTATCGGGGTGATCGATCCTTCTCAATCAATCGCACTGTCTGCTTAGGTTCTCTCAACTTACAGCGCGAGGTCTCCTAAACGCCGGCATTATCGCATGGAAGTCGGACGCGTCCGAATTCAGTCCGAAAACTACAGGATCAGTCCGCATCCGCGATCCCGTGGTAATAAGCGGTAATCGACTCGGATTGAACTCCGGATTTAACAATGTTCGTGTCGCGGCAAACGGCATGCGTCGCGCCGATTGAAACGTGCTCGATACTGGCGTCCAAGCAGGCGCGGTGGTTGTCTCGGCGTCACAGGTCGGTTATAACCGTGCGACGAATATCGGCCGCACGCCATTCTTTAAACCCGCCTTGGAGCCCTGATGCTGAACCTGGAATCCGCCCAGCAATTCCTGATGACCCGCGGCCTCGACTTTGGCCTGAATCTCCTCGCGGCGATCGTGTTGTGGTTCGTCGGTCGCTGGGCGATCCGCATCGCCACGCGCCTGCTCGGCAAGGTCGTGCGCCGTAGCGGCAAGGTCGACCCGACGCTCACCGACTACCTGACCTCCGTGGTCGGCGTGCTGCTGACGATCCTGCTGATCCTCGCGATCCTGCAGATCTTCGGCGTGCAGACCACGTCGTTCGCCGCGCTGCTCGCCGGCCTCGGCCTCGCGATCGGCACCGCCTGGGGCGGCCTGCTCGCCCACTTCGCCGCCGGCGTGTTCATGCAGGTGCTGCGTCCGTTCAAGATCGGCGACGTGATCAGCGCGGGCGGCGTCACCGGCACGGTGAAGGAACTCGGTCTGTTCGGCACGACGATCGTCACCGCCGACAACATCGTGACGATCGTCGGCAACAACAAGATCTTCTCGGACAACATCGCGAACTACAGCGCGACGCCGCATCGCCGCGTCGACCTGACCGCCAAGATTGCGAACAGCGTGGACGCGGTCGATGCAATCAACCGCCTGAAGTCACGGATCCAGCAGATCCCGAACGTGCTGCCCGATCCGGCGCCGGACGTCGGCGTGCTGCAGTTCACGCCGGAAGGCCCGCTGCTGTTCGTGCGTCCGTCGACGCAGCCGGAGAACTACTGGCAGGTGTACTGCGATACCAACCGCGTGATTCTCGAGACGTTCCGCGACGCGCAATACCCGACGCCCGAAACACCGATCTTGCATCGCACGACCTGACGTAACGGTGTCGCCCGTCGGTCCGCGGAATTCTGACTGAAGCAGCCGGCGTCGAGCAGCCGGGTCGGCCGATACCGCAAATCGGCAATCGGTCGGACCGCACGGACGAAAAAAAAGCGTGGCAGCCGCCACGCTTTTTTATTGCGCCGAAGGGAACACGTGCGGCTCAGTGACCGCCGGTGTTCGGCGTACTGCCCGATCGCCGCCCGCGCACCAGCTTCCACAGCGCGCCCAGCGCAACCGGCACGATCGCCGCACCGATCCCCGCCAGCACGATCACGTTCAGATACTGGCGGATGAACGGAATATTGCCGAAGAAGTAGCCGAGCAGCACCAGCAGCAGCACCCAGACCAGCGCGCCGATCACGTTGAACAGCTGGAAGCGCGTGACGCTCATCGACGACGCGCCGGCGACGAACGGCGCGAACGTGCGCACGACCGGGATGAAGCGCGCGAGCACGATCGTCTTGCCGCCGTGCTTGTCGTAGAACGTGTGGGTCTTCTGCAGCGCCGCGCGATCGAGGAAGCGCTCGAGCACCGGAATATGCGTATTGAACACCTTCGGCCCGATCCAGCGGCCGATCAGGTAGTTCACGGTATTGCCGGCAATCGCCGCGACCAGCAGCAGCACGATCAGCGCACCAACGTTCATGTCGCCCGTCGCCGCGAACGCGCCGCCGATGAACAGCAGCGAGTCGCCCGGCAGGAACGGCAGCACGACGAGCCCGGTCTCGCAGAACACGATCAGGAACAGCACCAGATACACCCACGCACCGTACTGCCGGATGAAGTCGCCGAGGAACGCGTCGATATGCAGGACCAGGTTGACGAAATGAAGCAGCGTATCCAAATGCGATTCCTCGAAGGCGAAAGGGCCGGAACGGCCGAAAAAGCGGAAGTGCCCGCCGGACAAGGCGGCGCGCGGAACGGAACCATCATACCGAAACTACCTTAAGGCTCCGTGAAAAAACGTAACCGGCACCACCCCGGCACGCCACCGCCGCCTCGCTATAATTCGGCCATGTCCGAAATCACCGAAACGGCCGCGGGCGCCGCGCCCGCCCCTGCTCCGCGCCCGCTGCGCGCGATCCAGCCCCTGCCCGACCAGTTGATCAGCCAGATCGCTGCCGGCGAGGTCGTCGAACGCCCGGCGTCGGTCGTCAAGGAATTGCTCGAGAACGCGATGGACGCCGGTGCGACGACGCTGCGCATCGTGCTCGAGGAAGGCGGCGTCAAGCGCATCTCGATCACCGACGACGGCTGCGGAATCCCGCCCGCCGAACTGCCGCTCGCGCTGATGCGTCACGCGACGAGCAAGATCCGCTCGCTCGAGGAGCTGGAGGCGGTCGCGACGCTGGGTTTTCGCGGCGAAGCCCTCGCGTCGATCGCGTCGGTCGCCGAGATGTCGATCACGAGCCGCACGGCCGACGTCGCACATGCGACGAAGATCGACGCGACCACGGGCGCGCTGTCGCCGGCCGCTGGCGCGGTCGGCACGACGATCGAGGTGCGCGAGCTGTACTTCAACACGCCCGCGCGCCGCAAGTTCCTGAAAAGCGAGCAGACCGAATTCGGCCACTGCCTCGAAATGATCCGCCGCGCGGCACTCGCGCGGCCGGACGTCGCGATCTCGGTGCTGCACAATGGCAAGGCCGTCGAGCACTGGAACGCGACCGAGCCCGCGCAGCGTGTCGCGAAGATTCTCGGCGACGGCTTCGCCACCGCGCACCTGCCGCTCGACGAGCAGGCCGGGCCGCTCGCCGTCTACGGCTGCGCGGGCCTGCCGACCGCGAGCCGCGGCCGCGCCGACCAGCAATACTTCTTCGTCAACGGCCGCTTCGTGCGCGACAAGCTGCTCACGCATGCGGTGCGCGCGGCGTACGAGGACGTCCTCCACGGCGACCGCTACCCGTCGTACGTGCTGTTCCTCGACCTGCCGCCGGAAGCGGTCGATGTGAACGTGCACCCATCGAAGATCGAGGTGCGGTTCCGCGATTCGCGTTCGATCCACCAGTACGTGTTCCACGCGGTGCAGCGCGCACTCGCGCGCCACGCGGGCGCGTCGCCGGAAACCACCGCAGGTGGCCATGCCGCGCAACTCTCTCCGGCGCCGAGCGGCCCCGCGTCGTTCCTGAATACGCCACTCGGCCAGGGCGCGGCCACCGGCACGGGCGGCAGCGGCTTCTCGTCGCCGTCATCGTCGTCGGGCAACACGTGGATGCGCCAGGCACGCATGACGCAGGGCACACTGCCGGTCGCGCAACCGCTCGCGCTCTACGACGCGCTGTTCGGCCGCAAGGACACGGGTGCGGGCACACCGGACGGCACGACGATCATCGCGCGCGATTCGGCGGATGCGGTCGATGCGCCAGTCGCGCCGCTGCCGGGCTTCGCCGCGTCACCTCTTGCCGCCACCGTACACGGCGAGCAGCCGCTCGGCTTCGCACTCGGCCAGATTCATGGGATCTACGTGCTCGCGCAGAATGCGCACGGCCTCGTGATCGTCGACATGCACGCGGCGCACGAACGGATTCTCTACGAACAGTTCAAGAACGCGCTCGCCGACCGCACGGTCGCGGTGCAGTCGCTGCTGCTGCCGATATCGATGACGGCGACGCCGGTCGAGATCGGCACGGTCGAGGAAGAACGCGACACGCTCGAATCGCTCGGCTTCGACCTCGCGGTGCTGTCGCCGACGACGCTCGCGGTCCGCGCGGTGCCCGCGCTGCTGAAGGACGCTGATTTGCAGTCGCTCGCGCGCGCGGTGCTCGCCGACCTGCATGCGTTCGGCGGTTCACGCGTGCTCACCGAGCGCCAGCACGAGCTGCTCGGCACGCTCGCGTGTCACCATGCGGTGCGCGCGAACCGGCGCCTGACGCTCGACGAGATGAACGCGCTGCTGCGCCAGATGGAGGCGACCGAACGCGCGGACCAGTGCAATCACGGCCGGCCGACGTGGTATCAGCTCACGCTGAACGATCTCGACCGTCTCTTCATGCGCGGCCAATGAGCGCTTCACCGCAGTCTCGCCCAACGACGATCGCCTGCCTGCTCGGCCCCACTGCTTCGGGCAAGACGGCCGCGGCGCTGGCGCTCGCCGCGCGCCGTCCGATCGAGATCGTCAGCGTCGATTCGGCGCTCGTCTACCGCGACATGGATATCGGCACCGCGAAACCGACGCGCGACGAGCGCGCGAGCGTGCCGCACCACCTGATCGACATCATCGACCCGGCCGACGCCTATTCGGCGGCCGAATTCCGCGCGGACGCACTGCGCGTGATCGGCGAGATCGTCGCGCGCGGCCGCACGCCGCTGCTCGCGGGCGGCACGATGCTGTACTACAAGGCGCTGACGCAGGGCCTCAACGACCTGCCGACGGCCGATCCGGCCGTGCGCGCGGAGCTCGATGCCGACGCCGCGCGCGACGGCTGGCCGGCACTCCATGCGCGGCTCGCGCAGGTCGACCCCGCGACGGCCGCGCGGCTCGCCCCGAACGATTCGCAGCGGATCCAGCGCGCGCTCGAAGTGTTCCTGCTGAGCGGGCAGCCGATGTCGGCGCTGCTTGCCGCGCCGCGGCGAGCGGACGATGCGGCCGCCGCGTACCGCTTCGTGCCGGTGGCGCTCGAGCCGTCGGACCGCGCGGTGCTGCACGCGCGCATCGCGCAACGCTTCGACGCGATGCTCGACGCGGGCTTCATCGACGAAGTCGAACGGCTGCGCCGCCGCGAGGATCTGCACCTCGGCCTGCCGTCGATGCGCTGCGTCGGCTACCGGCAGGCATGGGAGTTCCTCGACGGCGACACCGACTACCGGACCATGCGCGACAAAGGCATCTTCGCGACGCGCCAGCTGTGCAAACGGCAGATCACATGGCTGCGCGCGATGCCCGAGCGGATCGTCGTCGACTGCGTCGCGCCGGATTCGACCGACCGGGCGGTTGACGCGCTCGAACGCGTGCTGGACGGCCGTATCGAGGATCACTAACGGGGCCGGATCGGCGCGCGTCGCCCGCTGCACACGCGTGATGCCCCTGCCCCGCTCAATGCGCGAGCATGACGAGATTCGCGTCCCGCGCGAGCTGCCATCGGCCATCCGACTTGCGGAAGATCGTCAGCGTATGGCCGGAGCGGCGCACGGCGTCACCACCCGGCGGCGTCACATCGATCTCGATGAAATTACGCATGTACGCCCAGTCGCCCATCACGCGAAGTTCGTCGATCCGGTAACGGCCATCGACTTTCGGCCCATTGCCAGCCGCCGCATTTGCGTCGCGCGATGCGGCCGCGAACGCCGCCTTGTCGAACGGCGGCTTGCCGGCCACCATGAAAATCGCGTCGTCGGCGATCAGGTCGAGCACAGTGGCCAGATCACCGCGCCGGCTCGACACGAACCAGGTTTCCACCAGATCGCGAATCGCGCGTTCGTCTTCGGTCATCGTCGTTGCTCCTTCGGCGGCCCGCCGATACGCCGGGCCACGCCAGAAAAAAAGCCGCCCGGATCGACTCCGGGCGGCTTTCCTTGCTGCATCTTGCGTGCGGTGCGTCAGACCACGACCGTCTGCGCCTCGCCTTCGCGGCTCGCACGCACGGTGCCGATCTTCCACACCTGTTCGCCGGCGGCCGTCAGGTCGGCGATGGCCGCGTCGGCATCGGCCGCCGCGACGATCACGGCCATCCCGATCCCGCAGTTGAACACGCGGTGCATTTCGGCGTCGGCGACGCCGCCGTGCTCCTGCAGCCACTTGAACAGCGGCGGGAGCGGCCACGCGTTCTGGTCGAGCTCGGCCGTGAGGCCATCGCGCAGCACGCGCGGAATGTTCTCGACGAGGCCGCCACCCGTGATGTGGGCCATGCCCTTCACCGGCAGCTTCTGCATCAGCGCGAGCAGCGGCTTCACGTAGATGCGCGTGGGTGCCATCAGCGTGTCGGCCAGCGAGCGGCCGTGGAAATCGGCCGACAGGTCGGGGTTCGCGCGCTCGATGATCTTGCGCACGAGCGAGAAGCCGTTCGAGTGGATGCCGCTCGAAGCAAGGCCGAGCACCACGTCGCCTTCGGCGATCGTGCTGCCGTCGATGATCTTGCTCTTCTCGACCGCGCCGACCGCGAAACCGGCCAGGTCGTATTCGCCGTCCGGGTACATGCCCGGCATTTCGGCCGTCTCGCCGCCGATCAGCGCGCAGCCCGACAGTTCGCAGCCGTGCGCGATGCCCTTGACGACCGTTGCGGCCGTGTCGACGTCGAGCTTGCCGCACGCGAAGTAGTCGAGGAAGAACAGCGGCTCGGCACCCTGCACGAGGATGTCGTTCACGCTCATCGCCACCAGATCCTGGCCGACGGTGTCGTGTTTGTTCAGATGAAAGGCCAGCTTGAGCTTGGTGCCCACGCCGTCGGTGCCCGACACGAGCACGGGCTCCTTGTACTTCTTCGGCACTTCGAACAGCGCGCCGAACCCGCCGATGCCGCCGAGCACGCCGTCGCGCAGGGTTTTCTTCGCAAAAGGCTTGATCTTGTCGATGAGCGCGTCGCCTGCGTCGATGTCGACGCCTGCGTCGCGGTAGGACAGACCCTGAGCGTCGGGAGCGGATTTCGGAGGATTCATGGGGGAATGCGAGAAGGTCGGTAAAATGCGATTTTACCCGAAGCCGGCCCGTTGGCCGGAATTCCCAGCACCGAATCGTCAGGGATTGCATCTTGCTCGACACGTCCCCGTTTTCATCGCTACGCGAGCCGCGCCGAAACCCGCGCGCCGCCGTGCGTGCGGCCGCGTGTGCAGGCACCGGAGCAGCCCCGCGCGCGTGCCCGGCGTACGGCGCGCGTTTCATCAACCGACCCGCATTGTGACTGTTGTGTCCCGTCAACTGACGCTCGATCTCGGCACGCCGCCGCCCGCCACGTTCGACAACTTCATCATGAATGAGGAGAACGACGAGCTCATCTCGCGGCTCCAGAAGCTCGACCTCGCGCTCGCGGCGGGGCCCGTGCCGGACCGGTCGTTCTATATCTGGGGCGAGCCCGGCAGCGGCCGCACCCATCTGCTGCAGGCGCTCGTGAGCGACGCGTCGTACGGCAACGCGCGCTACCTGACGCCGCAAAGCCCGCTCGGCGCGTTCACGTTCGACGCGCGCATCGGCATCTACGCGATCGACGACTGCGACCGGATGAGCGACACGCAGCAGGTCGCGCTGTTCAACCTGTTCAACGAGGTCCGCGCGCACCCGTCGAGCGCGTTCGTCGCGGCGGGCCCGGCGGCGCCGCTCGCGCTCGACGTGCGCGAGGATCTGCGCACGCGCCTCGGCTGGGGGCTCGTGTTTCACCTGTCGCCGCCGTCCGATGCCGGCAAGATCGCCGTGCTGAAGCTCGCGGCGAAAGAGCGCGGGATCGCGCTCACCGACGACATCGCCGCCTACCTGCTGACCCATTTCCGCCGCGACATGCCGAGCCTGATGGCGCTGCTCGACGCGCTCGACCGCTTCTCGCTCGAGCAGAAGCGCGCCGTCACGCTGCCGCTGCTGCGCCGGATGCTGGCCCGCCCCGGCGACGACATCGCACCGCCGGGCACAGGCCCGAACCGCTTCGAGTAAAATGCGCATCCATGACTAATCTGGCACTCTTTGACCTCGATCACACGCTGATCCCGACCGATAGCGACCACGAATGGGGCCGCTTCATGGTGAAGCTCGGCATCGTCGACGCGGAAAGCTTCTCGCGTCAGAACGATCAGTTCTTCGCCGACTACAAGGCCGGCAAGCTCGACATCCATGCGTACCTGTGCGCGATGCTCACGCCGCTCGCGAAGTATTCGCGCGCGCAGCTCGCCGAATGGCACGAGCAGTACATGCACGAGGTGATCCGCCCCGCGATGACGCCCGCCGCGCTCGAACTCGTGCGCAAGCACCTCGATGCCGGCGACCTGTGCTGCGTCGTGACGGCCACCAACGAATTCATCACGCGTCCGATCGCGACCGCGTTCGGCGTCGACACGCTGATCGCGTGCGAGGTCGAAACGACCGACGGGCATCCCGATTCGCCGTACACGGGCCGGCCGACCGGCACGCCGAGCTATCGCGAAGGCAAGATCGTGCGCACCGAAGCATGGCTCGCGTCGCTCGGCAAGCGCTGGAACGACTTCGAGCACAGCTACTTCTACAGCGACTCGCACAACGACATCCCGTTGCTCGAGAAAGTCACCGACCCGATCGCGACCAACCCCGACGACACGTTGCGTGCGCATGCAAGCGCGCGCGGCTGGCGCATCCTCGATCTCTTCTGAACGTCGTGATCAAAAAATTCATTCGCAAGCTGCTCGGCCAGGACGGCGCCGAACAAACGTCACCCGCCGAGGCGCCCGCCGCCGACACGGCCCCTGCCCAGCGCCCCGCGAAGGGTAGCCGCGGTGGCGGCGCCAAGAAGCCGCGCAGCAATCACGAACCGACCGTCGTGCCGGCCAGCGTGCACCAGATCGATCCGTCACTGATCTCGCGCAATGCCGTCCGCGTGACCGACACGCTGCAGCAGGCGGGCTTTCGCGCATTCATCGTCGGCGGCGCGGTGCGCGACCTGCTGCTCGGCATCGCGCCGAAGGACTTCGACGTCGCGACCGACGCGACGCCGACCGAAGTCCAGCGACTGTTCCGCCGCGCGCGCCTGATCGGCCGCCGCTTCCAGATCGTCCACGTGCAGTTCGGCCAGGAACTGATCGAGGTGTCGACGTTCCGCGCACTGGTCGATGCGCCGCCCGAGGCTGCCGCGTCGGCCGAGCCGCCGAAGCGCCTGAAGCGCGACGAACTCGATCGCCGCACGCACGCGGTCGACGCCAGCGGCCGCGTGCTGCGCGACAACGTGTGGGGCGAACAGCACGAAGACGCCGCGCGCCGCGACTTCACGATCAACGCGATGTACTACGATCCGTCGACGCAGACGGTGCTCGACTACCACGACGGGATGGCCGACATGCGCGCCCGCCTGCTGCGGATGATCGGCGACCCGGCCACGCGCTTCCGCGAGGATCCGGTGCGGATGCTGCGCGTCGTGCGTTTCGCGGCGAAACTCGGCTTCGAGATCGAGCCGCATACGCGCGAGCCGATCAAGGCGCTCGCCGACCTGATCAACAACGTGCCGGCCGCGCGCCTGTTCGACGAAATGCTGAAGCTGCTGCTGTCGGGCCACGCGCTCGCGTGCCTGCAGCGGCTGCGCAAGGAAGGCCTGCACCACGGGCTGCTGCCGCTCCTCGACGTGGTGCTCGAACAACCGCAGGGCGAGAAGTTCATCACGCTCGCGCTGAACAACACCGACGCGCGCGTGCGCGCCGGCAAGACGGTATCGCCGGGCTTCCTGTTCGCGACGCTGCTGTGGCACGACATGCGCCAGCGCTTCGAGCAATACACGGCGGAAGGCGAATTCCCGGTGCCGGCGCTCCATCGCGCGATGGACGACGTCATCGACATGCAGACCGAGAAACTCGCGATCCACAAGCGCTATTCGGCCGACATGCGCGAGATCTGGGGCCTGCAGTTGCGCCTCGAAAAACGCTCGGGCCGCAGCGCGATGCGGCTGCTGGAACACCAAAGGTTTAGAGCGGGGTATGATTTCCTCCTGTTACGCTGCGAATCCGGCGAGCTCGATGCGGAAGTCGGACAGTGGTGGACGGATTTCATCGAAGGCGACGCGGCCGCGCGCGAGGCACTCCTCACGCAGGGCGGCTCGAAGGAAAAATCGCCCCGCAAGCGGCGCCGCCGCGGCGGTGCGCGAAACCGCAAGCCGGGCGAAGGCGCCGCCGAGCAGGCGCCGGACACCGCGGGCGGTTCCGACGACTGACGCGCGCGCCGGCGAACGACGTAGGAAGTGATGCCATGACGGTTGCATATATCGGACTGGGGGCGAATCTCGGCGATGCGCGCCAGACCCTGAAGGACGCGGTGGTGTGCCTCGCGCAGCAGCGCACCATCTCGATCCTCGGCAAATCGAGCCTGTATCGCACGGCGCCCTTCGAAGCGGGCGGCGACGATTACTACAACTGCGTCGTCAAGCTCGACACGACGCTGTCGGCCCGTGAGCTGCTCGCGCTCTGCCAGAAGATCGAACATCACTTCGGGCGCGAGCGCCCGTATCGCAACGCGCCGCGCACGCTCGACCTCGATATCCTGCTGTTCGGCTCCGATTCGATCGACGAACCCGACCTGATCGTCCCGCATCCGCGCCTCACCGATCGCGCATTCGCGCTCGTGCCGCTCGTCGAGATCGAGCCGGCGCTCGACATCCCCGCGCGCGGCCGCGCCGATGCGTACCTCGCCTCTGTCGCGGATCAGCGCGTCGAGAAGGTGCAGACCTGTCAATGCCTGATGCAGAAGGCCCTTGCCGCCGGCGCTGACGCCGACAAGAACCGCTGCCGATGAACATCACTCCGCTGACCGTCACCGCACCCGACCTGCGCGCCCCGCATCGCTATCTGGTGATCGAAGGGCCGATCGGCGTCGGCAAGACGACGCTCGCGCGCCTCTTCGCCGAGCGCTGGTCGATGCAGACGCTGCTCGAGCGCCCGCAGGACAACCCGTTCCTCGAACGCTTCTATCGCGACACCGCGCGCTACGCGCTGCCCGCGCAGTTGTCGTTCGCGCTGCAGCGCGCGCAGCAGGCGCGCGAACTGATCGGCGCGCTCGATACGGGCCGGCCCGTCGTCGCCGATTTCATGCCGCAGAAGAACGACATCTTCGCGCGGCTGAACCTGCCGGAAGACGAATGGCAGTTGTACCGGTCGATCGCGACGCACCTCGACGTCCCGCAAGCCCCCGCGCCCGATCTCGTCGTCTATCTGCAGGCGAGCCCCGAGGTGCTGTTCTCGCGCATCCAGAAGCGCGGGCTGCCAATGGAGCTGCAGATCAGCGACGCGTACCTGCGCTCGCTCGTCGATGCGTACAACGAATTCTTCTATCACTACGACCGAACGCCGGTACTCACGGTCGCAGCCGAACACCTGAACCCGCAAGACTCCCCCGAAGACCTCGCGCTTCTGATCGAGCGCATCGACACGATGCGCGGCCGCAAGGAATTCTTCGTCAAGGGCGAAACGACGCGCTGACGCGTCCTCGCCTGTCGTTCCTCCTCCTTCGAACCGGATTTCCCCATGACCTATCTCCAGGAATCGAGCCGGCCTGCCGTCACTGTGCCCAAGCTGCAGGCAATGCGCGAGGCCGGCGAGAAGATCGCGATGCTCACCTGCTACGACGCGAGCTTTTCCGCGCTGCTCGATCGCGCCGGCACCGACGTGCTGCTGATCGGCGACTCGCTCGGCAACGTGCTGCAGGGCCACACCACCACGCTCCCCGTGTCGATCGACGACATCGCGTACCACACCGCATGCGTCGCGCGTGCGCAGCCGCGCGCGCTCGTCGTCGCCGATCTGCCGTTCGGCACGTACGGCACACCGGCCGAGGCGTTCGCGAACGCGGTCACGCTGATGCGCGCCGGCGCGCAGATGGTCAAGCTCGAAGGCGGTGAATGGCTCGCCGACACGGTCCGCTTCCTCGTTGAACGCTCGGTGCCGGTGTGCGCGCACCTCGGCCTCACGCCGCAGTCGGTGCATGCGTTCGGCGGCTTCAAGGTGCAAGGCCGCACGGAAGCTGGCGCCGCGCAGCTGCTGCGCGATGCGCGCGCGATCGAGGACGCGGGCGCGCAGCTCGTGGTGCTCGAAGCGGTGCCGACGCTCGTCGCGTCCGAAGTCACGCACATGCTGAAAATCCCGACGATCGGCATCGGCGCGGGCCTCGAATGCTCGGGCCAGGTGCTGGTGCTGCACGACATGCTCGGGATTTTCCCCGGCAAGCGCCCGCGTTTCGTGAAGGATTTCATGCAGGGCCAGCCGAACATCCAGGCGGCCGTAGAGGCGTACGTGAGCGCGGTGAAGGACGGCTCGTTCCCGGGCCCGGAACACTCGTTCTGACGCGCGGCCGGCGCCCGTTCGATACGAAAAAAAGCGCGGCACCCTTTGCAGGGCGCCGCGCTTTTTTCTTGGATGCGGTGTTGCCGAAGGTCAGCGGTATCGGTTCGTCGGGCACGCGGCCCAGTCGTTCATCGCGTCATTTCAATACCGCATCGAGCGCGCCGCGCAGTGCATTGGTCAGCAGCAGCGCCTCGGCGCGCGCCAGATCGTCGAGCGTGACGATGCGCTCCTGGGCGCCGAATGTGCGATCGTCGAGCAGCACGCCGCGCATCACGCCCGGCAGCACACCGCTCGACAGCGGCGGGGTCACCCACTGGCCGTCGAGCTTCACGAACAGGTTCGAGCGCCCGCCTTCCGTCACCTCGCCGCGCTCGTTGACAAACAGCATGTCGAAGCCACCAAGCGCCTCCGCCGCCTGCCATGCGCGATCGTATTCGGCACGGCGCGTCGTCTTGTGCAGCAGCAGCGCGTCGTCCGTGCGGGTCGGTGCGAACCCGTGCGCGGACGCGAGCATCACGCCGACCGGCCCAGCGGGAAGCGGTTTCATCGTCGCGGCCATGATGTCGATCGTGCCGTCCTTCGCGAGCGCAAGCTTCATCCGGTACGGACCATCGCCGTCGAGCGCCGCGCAGCGCGCGTCGATCTCGCGGCGCAACGCATCGGCGTCGAGGCGGAAGCCGAATGCATCCGCGCTGCGCCGCAGCCGCGCGAGATGGCGCTCGAGATGCCGGATGCCGTCCGCACGCGTCGCGGCGGTGGTTTCGAACAACTGGAAGCCGGGATCGGCGTCGGTCAGGAATCGCGCTTTCAATTCGCACTCCGCATATTCGTCGGTGGCGACGCTGTCGAGCACGATGCCCGCGCCGACCCCCATCGTGCCGCGTCGCCGGCCGCCAGCGGCCGCTGCCGCGTCACGCGTGTCGATCGTTGCGGCAGCATCGACATCGACCGCCTCGAGCGTCAGCGTCCGGATTGCGACCGACAGGCAGAAATCGCCGCAGCCGGTCGCATCGCCGGGCGACGCATCGCCTGCCGCTGCCCCTTCCTGCGGCGCGTCGAGCCAGCCGATCGCGCCCGTATAGAGCCCGCGCGGCGTCGACTCGATCGCGTCGATCAGTTCCATCGTCTTGTGCTTCGGCGCACCGGTGATCGATCCGCATGGAAACAGCGCACGCAGCATCTGCGCGAACGTGGTGCCGTCGCGCCAGCCGGCCTCGACCGTCGACGTCATCTGCCATACCGACGCGTACGGCTCGACCGAGAACAGCGCCGGCACCCTGACCGTGCCCGTGCGCGCGATCCGCGACACGTCATTGCGCAGCAGGTCGACGATCATCACGTTTTCCGCGCGGTTCTTCGGATCGTTCGCGAGGAACGCGGCGGCCGCCGCGTCGTCGCGCGGATCGGCCGAGCGCGGCGCGGTGCCTTTCATCGGCCGCGCGCGCAGCATGTCGCCGTGCTTCTCGACGAACAGCTCCGGCGAGCACGACACGACCCACGCACTGTCGGGCAGCGCGATCAGCGCGCCGTAACGCACGGGCTGACGCGCGCGCAGCCGCCGGTACAGCGCGAGCGGCGTGCCGAACATGTCGAAATTCAGCCGATACGTGTAGTTGATCTGGTACGAATCGCCCGCGCGCAGCGCGTCGTGCACTGCGGCGATCGCCGCGTCGAACGCGTCGCGCGACACGCTCTTCGCGACATGCGCGACGCCCGCGATCGACGGCGGGCCGCCGCCGTCCCGCTGCGCGAGCCACGCATCGACTTCGTCGCGCGACAGGCGCTCGCAGCGCGCATAGAGCAAAAAGCGCAGCGGGGCATGGCCCGGCTGCGCTCTTTCAAGATTGCGTCCGAATTCGTAATCGCCGACGACGACCGCATGCAGCCCGTCGCGCAGATCCTGCGCCACCGCCGCATCGAGCTCGTCGAGCCGTGCCGGATCCGTACACACGCGCTCCCGCACGAAACCGGAATACAAACGACTCGACCGCGTGGACGCGGTCGAGTCGCAATCGTCCAAGAGCGCGAACGACGCGCTCTCGTTGCCTTCAGTCATGCCGTCACTCGAAGAAGCTCTTCACCCGGTCGAACCAGCTCTTGCTCTGCGGACTGTGACGCGCACCGCCCTCGGCCAGCGACTTCTCGAACTGCTTGAGCAGATCACGCTGCTGGTCGGTCAGCTTCACGGGCGTCTCGACCTGCACGTGTACGTACAGATCGCCCGCGATGCTCGAACGCAGACCCTTGATCCCCTTGCCGCGCAGGCGGAACGTCTTGCCCGACTGCGTGCCTTCCGGCACCGGGAACGACGCACGGCCGGCCAGCGTCGGCACCTCGATCTCGCCGCCGAGTGCGGCGGTCGTGAACGGGATCGGCATCTGGCAGTGGAGATCGTCGCCGTCGCGCTCGAACACCGAGTGCGGCTTGATGTGGATCTCGACGTACAGGTCGCCCGGCGGCCCGCCGTTGATGCCAGGCTCGCCGTTGCCGGCCGAGCGGATCCGCATGCCGTCGTCGATGCCGGCCGGGATCTTCACTTCGAGCGTCTTGGTTTCCTTCACCTTGCCCGATCCGTGGCAGTGCGCGCACGGTTCGGGGATGTAGGTGCCGGTGCCGTGACACTTCGGGCAGGTCTGCTGGATGCTGAAGAAGCCCTGCGACATGCGCACCGTGCCCTGGCCGTGGCAAGTCGGGCAGGTTTCCGGCTTCGTGCCAGGCTTCGCGCCCGACCCGTGACAGACTTCGCATGAGACCCAGCTCGGCACGCGGATCTGCGTGTCGTAGCCGTGCGCGGCCTGCTCAAGCGTGATTTCCATGCTGTAGCGCAGGTCGGCACCGCGATACACCTGCGGACCGCCGCGGCCGCCACGCGCGGCGCCGCCCGCGGCCTGACCGAAGATGTCGCCGAAGATGTCGCCGAACGCATCCGCGAAGCCGCCGAAACCCTGTCCGCCCGCACCGCCCATGTTCGGATCGACGCCCGCGTGGCCGTACTGATCGTACGCCGCGCGCTTCTGGTCGTCCGACAGCATCTCATAGGCTTCCTTCACTTCCTTGAAATGCTCTTCCGCATCCTTGCTGTCCGGATTGCGGTCAGGGTGATACTTCATCGCAAGCTTGCGATACGCCTTCTTGATTTCGTCGTCGCTCGCATTCTTCGCGACGCCCAGAACCTCGTAGTAATCCCGTTTCGCCATATCGATTCGCTGTGCCGTCGCGCGTCACGCACGCGGCGGCTCCTTTCGCCCGCAGTAAAGTCTCTCGACTCGTCTGGCGCTGCGCCGTCCGCGGACGGCTCGCGCAGCACCCGCCAAAAAACAAATGTGCCCGGAGGGCCGCGAAGCCCGCCAGGCGTGGAGTCGATCCGGCCATCCGGAAGGAAAGACAGACCGCTGTTCAGCCGCGCCGCGCGCGTGTCGCGCGCGGCGTGCGGTGCCATGGCAACCCGGCTCAGTCCTTCTTCACTTCCTTGAACTCGGCGTCGACGACGTCGTCCGCAGCCTGCTGCGCGCCGCCCGCGTGGGCCGCGCCTTCCGCTGCACCCGCCGCGCCGGCCGCACCGGCCTGCTGCGCCTGCATGTCGGCGTACATCTTTTCGCCGAGCTTCTGCGAAGCCTGACCGAGTTCCTCGACCTTCGCGTCGATCGCCGCCTTGTCGGCCGACGTATCCTTCAGCACGTCCTCGAGCGACTTCAGCGCCGCTTCGATCTTTTCCTTCTCGCCCGCTTCCAGCTTGTCGCCGTACTCGGTGAGCGCCTTCTTCGTGCTGTGGACCAGCGCGTCGCCCTGGTTGCGCGAATCGGCCAGCTCGCGCAGCTTGTGGTCTTCCGCTGCGTTCGCTTCCGCGTCCTTGATCATCTGGTCGATTTCAGCTTCGGACAGGCCCGAGTTCGCCTTGATCGTGATCTTGTTTTCCTTGCCGGTCGCCTTGTCCTTCGCGCCGACGTGCAGGATGCCGTTCGCGTCGATGTCGAAGGTCACTTCGATCTGCGGCACGCCGCGCGGCGACGGCGGGATGCCTTCGAGGTTGAACTCGCCGAGCAGCTTGTTGCCTGCCGCCATCTCGCGTTCGCCCTGGAACACCTTGATCGTCACGGCCGACTGGTTGTCGTCCGCCGTCGAGTACACCTGTGCGTGCTTCGTCGGGATCGTCGTGTTCTTGTTGATCATCTTCGTCATCACGCCGCCGAGCGTCTCGATGCCGAGCGACAGCGGGGTCACGTCGAGCAGCAGCACGTCCTTGCGGTCGCCCGACAGGACCTGGCCCTGGATCGCCGCGCCGACTGCGACGGCTTCGTCCGGGTTCACGTCACGGCGCGGGTCCTTGCCGAAGAACTCCTTCACCTTCTCCTGCACCTTCGGCATGCGGGTCTGGCCGCCGACCAGGATCACGTCGTCGATGTCCGACACCTTGACGCCCGCGTCCTTGATCGCGATGCGGCACGGTTCGATCGTGCGCTCGACCAGATCCTCGACCAGCGCTTCCAGCTTCGCGCGGGTAATCTTCAGGTTCAAGTGCTTCGGACCCGATGCGTCGGCCGTGATGTACGGCAGGTTGATTTCGGTCTGCTGGCTCGACGACAGCTCGATCTTCGCCTTTTCAGCGGCTTCCTTCAGGCGCTGCAGCGCGAGCACGTCCTTCGACAGGTCGACACCCTGCTCCTTCTTGAACTCGCCGATGATGTAATCGATGATGCGCTGGTCGAAGTCCTCGCCGCCGAGGAACGTGTCGCCGTTGGTCGACAGCACTTCGAACTGCATTTCGCCGTCGACGTCCGCGATCTCGATGATCGATACGTCGAACGTGCCGCCGCCGAGGTCATACACGGCGATCTTGCGGTCGCCCTTCTCGGCCTTGTCGAGGCCGAACGCGAGCGCAGCCGCGGTCGGCTCGTTGATGATCCGCTTGACTTCGAGGCCCGCGATGCGGCCGGCGTCCTTGGTTGCCTGACGCTGGCTGTCGTTGAAGTACGCCGGCACCGTGATCACGGCTTCCGTGACCGGCTCGCCGAGGTAGTCTTCGGCCGTCTTCTTCATCTTGCGCAGCACTTCCGCCGAAACCTGCGGCGGCGCCAGCTTCTCGCCGTGCGCTTCGACCCATGCGTCGCCGTTGTCGGCCTTGATGATCGTATACGGCATCAGGCCGATGTCCTTCTGGACTTCCTTCTCTTCGAAGCGGCGGCCGATCAGGCGCTTCACCGCGAACAGCGTGTTCTTCGGGTTGGTCACGGACTGACGCTTGGCCGGTGCGCCGACGAGCACTTCGTTATCGTCCATGTAGGCGATGATCGACGGCGTCGTGCGTGTGCCTTCCGAGTTCTCGATGACCTTGACCTGGTTGCCTTCCATGATGGCGACGCACGAGTTCGTGGTGCCGAGGTCGATACCGATGATCTTTCCCATTTTTGCTAATCTCCAGAAATGCCTGTTTGCTGCGCGAAACCCCGCGTTTTTGGGCGGTTTCGCGCGCCAGAATTCAACTCTGTTCCCGAAATGCGTCCGGCCGATCCGTTTTCAAGACCCGCCAAGCGATGCGGGTATTAAATTTTTTCAATCGATGCCGGTAGCCGGATCGTGCGGACCGTCGTCGCGGTCCGACGGCGCGCCTGCCGCCGCGGCAACCTTCGCGCGCGCCGCCGACACCGCCGCCTGGAACTGCGCGAGGCCATGCCAGCCGGTCGCGCGGCCGAGCCGCTTGCCGCGATGGAAAAAGAACCATGTCGGCACACCGTGCAGGCCGAAGCGGCGCCCCAGCTCATGATGTTCATACACGTTGCAATGGAACCACTTCAGGTCCAGCGCGCGCATCGCGTCCGTCTGGGCGAGCATCGCCTTCTTCGCGATCTCGCAGTTGAAGCAGTCGACGCCCCAGAAGAACACCACGGCGAGTGCATCGCCGGCGCCGGCGATCGCGGCGTCGAACGTGTCGGCCGCCAGCGCCTGCATGTCGAATGCTTCGAACGCGGCCGGATCGACGCCGGCGGGAACCATCGCGGCAGCCTTACTTCGGCTGGGCGACCGTGACGAGCGCCGGGCGCAGTACGCGGTCCGCGATCGTGTAACCCTTTTGGAGGACGGTCACGACGGTATTCGGTTCTTGATCGGCCGGCACCATCGAAATCGCCTGGTGCTGGTGCGGATCGAACTTCTCGCCGACCGGGTTGATCGCCACGACGCGGCCCTTCTCGAGCGCGCTCGTCAGTTGGCGCAGCGTCAGCTCGACGCCTTCGCGCACCTTCGTGATGTCGCCGGACGTATCGCTGACGGCAGCCTCGAGGCTGTCCAGCACGGGCAGCAGGTGCTCCGCGAAGCCCTCGATCGCAAACTTGTGCGCCTTCGAGACGTCTTCCTGCGCACGGCGGCGGACGTTCTCGGTCTCGGCCTTCGCCCGGAGGAAGCTCTCCTGCAGCTCGGCGACCTTGGCTTGAGCCTCCGCGAGCGCAGCGTCGGCTGCTTCGGCGGCGGGAGCAGCGCCTTGCGCCGCCTGCTTCTCGCTGCCGATGTCTTCGGCCGATTGGGTAGCCGGGTTCTCTTGCGTGTTTTCCATGTCGCTGAAAGTCGATTAGAGGTTGAAGCCAAATCGGCAACCGCCGGACCGTATGCCGGCGACACCGCACATTGTTGGTGCAAATAAGGGCGAAAACTGCGGTTTCAAGAGGGTTATTCGCCGGTATTCGCCAACACTGCGAAACAACCGCGCCGCACCCCGCCCGATTGCGCGCATTTGTCGCCAGATCGGACGAAACGGTCGGTAACAACGCTTACCAGGCAAGTACTAGCTCGGCACAGGGGGCTGCACTACACTCCACTCAAGCGTCGAGAAAGCGCGTTTACCCTAGCTTACCGCCGCCTGACATCCACCTGGCGCTGCATTCACCGTCCCATCGAGGCGAGTACCGTGAAACTGACCTTTGCCATATCGGTGGTCGCGCTGGTACTGATCGCCGGCACCACCACCATCTGTCTGTCCGGAGCCGTGACCGACCGCACGACCGAATACGGAAGCGCGCGGGCGACTTTCGACCAGATGTTCAGCTCCC
The DNA here is from genome assembly GCF_003858025.1 of Burkholderia sp. Bp9004. Taxonomy (NCBI): domain Bacteria; kingdom Pseudomonadati; phylum Pseudomonadota; class Betaproteobacteria; order Burkholderiales; family Burkholderiaceae; genus Burkholderia; species Burkholderia sp. Bp9004. The sequence continues at coordinate 72,260 of NZ_QTQD01000014.1, forward strand.
ACCAGAAAATCTGTCGATGATGCGCCGGTCGCGCTTGGTCGGCCGGCCGTGCAGATTCGCCGCCGGCTCACGATACGTGCGGCGCCGCTCCAGTTCAGCGAGCCGCGCGACGCGCCCCGCTTCCGTTTCCTCGTAAAGCGTCTGCGCGATGCTCGCGGGTCCGCGCACGTCGCAAATGCCCAGCACGGCAATGTGCCAGACGACACCGTCGATCGCAATCTCGACCTCGTCGCCGACGCGCACGTCCTTCGCCGGCTTGACGGCCGCGCCGCCGATCTTCACGTGGCCCTTGTCGACCGCGTCGGACGCGAGCGAGCGCGTCTTGAAGAATCGCGCGGCCCACAGCCATTTGTCGATGCGCAGCTTCGCGCCGGGTTCCGTCGAAATCCTGTAGTTCATCGCGTTCAATTCACCGTTTCGGGCTGTGCGGCCTTCACCGGCCAGCCCTGCAAATTCTCGGCGACAATCTCGCCCACCGCGCCGATCCACGCGGACGCGCCGTTCAGACACGGAATCCGGTGGAAGGCCTGGCCGCCGCCCGCGATGAACTCGTCGCGCACCTCCATCCCGATCTCCTCGATCGTCTCCAGACAATCGGCCGTAAACCCGGGACAGAACACGTCGACCCGCCGCACGCCGGCCTCGCCGAGTTCGCGCAGCGTCGGCGCGGTGTACGGCTGCAGCCACTCGGCCTTGCCGAAGCGGGACTGGAACGTCACGCGGCACTCGAGCGTCGACAGCCCGAGCGCGGCCATCAGCAGCGCGCCCGTCTGCTGGCACTGGTCATGATAAGGGTCGCCCAGGTCGAGCGTGCGTTTCGGCACCCCGTGAAAACTCAGCACGAGCTTGTCGCCGGCCGCGAAGTCTGGCCGGCCGTGCTGCGCCCAGTACTGACGCACCTGCTCGGCAAGCGCGTGGATGTAGGCCGGATGGTCGGCATATTGCCGCACCGTGCGCACTTCCGGCTGGTTGCGCATCCGCGCGAGCGCGGCGAACGCGGCATCGAATGCGGTCGCGGTGGTGGACGCCGAGTATTGCGGATACATCGGCATCAGCAGCACACGCTCGACGCCCGCGCGCTTGAACTGCGCGAGTGCCTGCGCAATGCCTGGGCTGCCGTAGCGCATCGCGTAGTCGACCGTCACCTGGTAGCCGTTCGATGCGAGCAGATGGCGCACGCCTTCGGTCTGGCGCTCGGTGTACACGCGCAGCGGCGAGCCCTCGGGCATCCACACTGCCGCATATTTCTTCGCGGACGCGCGACCGCGCAGCGGCAGGATCAGCGTGCGCAGCAGTATCTGCCAGACGACCTGCGGGATTTCGACGACGCGGGGATCCGACAGGAATTCGGCCAGATAGCGCCGCACCGCGCGCGGTGTCGGAGCGTCGGGCGTGCCGAGATTGATCAGCAGCACGCCGATGCGATGGGCGGCCGCAACGCTCGAAGGCGGCTCAAGATCGAAACGCATGGGCAGGAACGTGCTCGAGGCACGCAGTCGGACGGCCCTCAATTATAGCGGGCCGGCTCGCTGGGGTTGGCTGGCCGTTCGGCCGACTGGCAGCGCACGCGGCGTCGCGGCACGATGGCGGAACGGGATCGGTTCAGATTACTGCTGGCTCAGCGTGAGCGACAGCAGCCGCGCGGTGATGTCGACGATCGGGATCACGCGGTTGTACGCCATGCGGGTCGGGCCGATCACGCCGAGCGTGCCGACGATCTGGCCGTTCACCTCGTAGGGCGCGGTCACGACGCTCATTTCCTCGATCGGCACCAGCGTCGATTCGCCGCCGATGAAGATCTGCACGCCCTGGGCGTGGCTCGACACGTCGAGCAATTGCAGGAGGCCCGTCTTTTGGTCGAACACGTCGAACAGCTTGCGCAGCCGCGCCATGTCGGAGGAAAGATCCGCCACTTCGAGCAGGTTGCGCTCGCCGGAAATCAGCACGGTGTCCTCGGTGTCGGGCACCTCGGTGCTGGCCGTCACGGCCGCATGCATCAGCGTGGTCATGTCGCCGCGCAACTGGTCGATCTCGTCGCGCAGGCGGCGGCGCACCTCGTCGAACGACAGGCCGGCGAAATGCGCGTTGATGTAATTGGACGCCTCGGTCAGTTGCGACGGCGAGTAGTCGCGCGGCGTCGCGAGCATACGGTTCTGCACGTCGCCCTCGGGCGTGACGATGATCAGCAGGATGCGCTTGTCCGACAGGCGCATGAACTCGATCTGCTTGAACACATGGCTGCGCCGCGGCGTCAGCACGACACCCGCGAACTGCGACAGGTTCGACAGCACGCTCGCGGCGGCCGCCACCACCCGCTGCTGCGGCTCACCGGCCTGCAGCGTGTTCTGCACCTGCCGCGCGACGGCCTCGGCGTCGATCGGCGCCTCGACCGTCAGCATCGTGTCGACGAACAGCCGGTAGCCGCGCGGCGTCGGCACGCGGCCGGCCGACGTGTGCGGGCTCGACACGAGGCCGAGCTCCTCCAGGTCGGACATCACGTTGCGGATCGTCGCCGGGCTCAGCTCGAGCCCGGAGTAACGGGACAACGTGCGCGATCCGACTGGCTGACCGTCGGCGATATACCGTTCGATCAGGGTTTTCAGGAGGGTTCGTGCGCGAGGATCTAGCATAGTGGAAAATTTTAGCGCAACCACGCGACCGCGGCGAGTGGCGTCGGCCATTGTTGCGCGGGCCGGCCCGATCCGGCCCCGCCGTCGCACAGCCGGTTCTTTTCGTCAACGAGCTATGGTGTAATGCCGGCATGAAAACCGGTAATCAGTTCAACACTGTCGCGCTCGTCGGCCGGAGCAACACGCCCGGCATCGCCGAGCCGCTCGCCACCCTGGCTGCCAGCCTAGCGAAGCTGGGCTTCGAGGTCGTATTTGAAGGCGATACCGCGCGCGAGTTCGGCATCACCGGCTATCCGGCGCTCACCCCGGCCGAAATCGGGGCGCGTGCGGACGTGGCGGTCGTGCTGGGCGGCGACGGCACGATGCTCGGCATCGGCCGCCAGCTTGCGCCGTACCGGACACCGCTGATCGGGATCAACCACGGGCGGCTCGGCTTCATCACGGACATCGCGGCGGCCGACATGCACGCACGCATCCCCGTGATGCTGGCGGGCAAGTTCGAGCGCGAGGAGCGCTCGCTGCTCGAGGCCCGGATCGTGCGCGACGGCGAACCGATCTACCATGCGCTCGCGTTCAACGACGTCGTCGTGAACCGCAGCGGCTTCTCGGGGATGGTGGAGCTGCGCGCGTCGGTCGACGGCCGGTACATGTACAACCAGCGTTCGGACGGCCTGATCGTCGCCACGCCGACGGGCTCGACCGCGTACGCGCTGTCGTCGGCCGGCCCGATCCTCCATCCGCAGCTGCAGGGCATCGTGCTCGTGCCGATCGCGCCGCACGCACTGTCGAACCGGCCGATCGTGCTGCCCGACGATTCGAAGATCGCGATCCAGATCGTCGCCGGGCGCGACGTCAACGTGAATTTCGACATGCAGTCGTTCACCGCGCTCGAACTGAACGACACGATCGAGGTGCGCCGCTCGAAGCACACGGTGCCGTTCCTGCACCCGGTCGGCTACAGCTATTTCTCGACGCTGCGCAAGAAGCTGCACTGGAACGAACACGCGTCGAACGAAGACGACAAGGCGTTCTGACGCCCCTGAGCCCGACACCATGCTCCGCCACCTCTCGATTCGCGACTTCGTCATCGTCGCCGCGCTCGATCTCGAATTCGACAGCGGCTTTACCGTCTTTTCCGGCGAAACCGGCGCCGGCAAATCGATCCTGATCGACGCCCTCGCCCTCGCGCTCGGCGAACGCGCCGACGCGAGCGTCGTGCGCGCCGGCTGCGGCCGCGCCGACATCACCGCAGAATTCACGCCGCACGACCGCGTCGCGCACTGGCTCGACGAACACGCGTTCGACACCGAGGACACCGTGATGCTGCGCCGCGTGATCGACGCGAACGGCCGCTCGCGCGCATTCATCAACGGCACCAGCGCGACGCTTGCGCAGCTGCGCGAGCTCGGCGAGATGCTGGTCGACATCCACGGCCAGCACGCGCACCAGTTGCTGATGCGCCCCGATGCGCAGCGAGAGCTGTTCGACACGCACGCGGGGCTCGTCGCCGATGCCGCGAACGTCGCACGCGCGTGGCGCGTCTGGCGCGACGCGACGCAGGCGATCGACGCCGCGAAGGCGCACGAGCGCGAACTGCAGCTCGAACGCGAGAAGCTCGCATGGCAGCTCGCCGAGCTCGACAAGCTCGCACCGCAACCGGGCGAATGGGATGAAGTCGGCAGCGAGCACAAGCGCCTGTCGCATTCGGCGAATCTGATCGCCGGCGTGCAGGGTGCGCTCAACGCGCTGTCCGAGGCCGACGACGCGATGCTCCCGCAACTCGGCGCGATCGTGTCGAAACTGCGCAGCCTGGCCGACTACGACACGGGGCTCGGCGACGCGCTCGCATCGCTCGAACCGGCCGAGATCCAGTTGCAGGAAGCCGTCTATTCGCTGTCGCACTACGCGCAGCGCCTCGATCTCGACCCGGCCCGGCTCGCGCAGGTCGAAGCGCGCCTCGACGCGCTGCACTCGACCGCACGCAAGTTCCGGCTGCCGCCCGACACGCTGCACGAGGAACATGCGGCACGCCGCGCGCAGCTCGCCGCGCTCGACGCAGCCGCCGATCTCGGCGCGCTCGAAGCCGCGCAGGCCAAGGCATGGGAAGCCTATCTCACTGACGCGAAACGCCTGTCGAAGGCGCGCGCGCAGGCCGCGAAGGCGCTCGGCACGGCCGTCACGGCCGGCATGCAGGAACTGTCGATGGCGGGCGGCAGCTTCGAAGTCGCGCTCGTGCCGCTCGCCGATGGTGGCGCGCACGGGCTCGAGCAGGTCGAATTCCGGGTCGCCGGACACCCCGGCGTGCCGCTGCGGCCGCTCGCGAAAGTCGCGTCGGGCGGCGAACTCGCACGGATCAGCCTTGCGCTCGCGGTGATCGCGAGTGCCGCCAGCCCGACGCCGACGCTGATCTTCGACGAAGTCGACACGGGCATCGGCGGCGGCGTCGCCGAGGTGGTCGGCCGCCTGCTGCATCAGCTCGGGCGTGACCGCCAGGTACTGTGCGTGACCCACCTGCCACAGGTCGCCGCGCGCGGCGACCATCACTTCCAGGTCGCGAAGGGTGCCGACGACCGCGGCGGCACCGTCTCGTCGGTCGTCCCGCTCGACAAGGCGAGCCGGGTCGAGGAAGTCGCCCGGATGCTCGGTGGGCTCGAGATCACCGCGACGACGCGCAAGCACGCGAAGGAAATGCTCGCGGCCTGACGCAGGCACCCGCTCCCCGAATGAAAAGAGACCGGCGCATGCGTCGGTCTCTTTTCATCGGCAGCAGCGGCCGCCCGATCGCGCCCACCCTGCTCCGGTGATTCGAACGCTCGACTCGAACGCCCGAATCAAACACTCGTTTCAATCGCGCCGAACACCCGCTCCCACAGCGCCGTCACGGCCGCCCGCTCGTCGGTCACCAGCGCCGGATCGACCCGCGCCTTTTCCATCCCGTCGAGCCGCAGCTTGTGTTGCAGCTTCCGGTACTTGCGGTACGCAGCGCCGACGCGCTCGGCTTCGTCCTCGCCCATCAGCCCGAATCGGGCGACCTCGCGCAGCAACGCGATGTTGCCGGTATTGCGGATCAGCTCGGCATCACTCGACGCATGCAGCAGCACCCAGTACTGGACGATGAACTCGATGTCGACCATCCCGCCGCGATCGTGCTTCAGGTCGAACAGCTCGGTCTGGTTCGGGTGGCCGGCGAACACCTTGCCGCGCATGTCGACGATCTCCTTCGCAAGCACCGCCCCGTCGCGCGGCGTCGTCAGCACCTGCTGGCGGATCGCCTCGAAGTCGGCGCCGATCTGCGTGTCGCCCGCGCTGTAGCGGGCACGCGTCAGCGCCTGGTGCTCCCACACCCACGCGGTGTTCGCCGCGTCGCCCTCGCGCAGCTGGTAGCGGCGGAACGCGTCGAGATCGGTCACGAGCAGTCCGGCCTCGCCGTTCGGCCGCAGCCGCAGGTCGATGTCGAACAGCGCGCCGGCGCCGGTCGCGGTCGTGAGCCACGTGATCAGCCGTCGCGTGAACGTCGTGTAGACGTCCGCCGAGCGCTCGTCGGGGTCGTCGTACAGGAAGATCAGGTCGAGATCCGATGCGTAGCCGAGCTCCTTGCCGCCGAGCTTGCCGTACGCGATCACCGCGAACTTCGGCACGTCACGGTGGCGCTTCGCGAGCTGCGACCAGACAACCTCGATCGTCACGTCGAGCACAGCGTCGGCGAGCTCCGAGAGGCGATCGCTCACGTGCTCGACCGACAGCTGGCCCGCCAGATCGATCAGCAGGATGCGGAACACCTCCGCGTGCTGCGCATGCCGCAGCAGGTCCATCTGCTGCTCGGGGCCGTCGGCGGCCGCGAGGCGCGCACGCAATGCGTCCTTGAACGCGGGCCAGTCGAACGGGCTTGCGATCGCTTCGTCGTCGAGCAGTTCGTCGAGCAGTTGTGGATGGCGGATCAGGTAGCCGCCGCCCCAGCGCGTCGCGCCGAGCACCGACAGCACGCGATCGAGCGCGGCGGGATACTCGGTCAGCAGCGCCAGATAGACGCCGCGCCGGCTGACCGTCTCGAGCAGGTCGAACAGCCGCACGATGGTGTCGTCGCGGCGCGCAGCGTCGATCCGCGGCGCAGCCTCGAGCGCGCGCTGCGCGACGCTGTCGAAGCGTTGCCGGCTCTTTTCCGGCAGGCCCGCGTAGCGCGACGACTGCCAGATCGCGCGCAGCCGAGCGAGCACGGTCGCCGGATCGGTGAAGCCCAGCCCGTCGAGGCGCGCGCGCAGCGCGTCGTCTTCGCCGTCGTCGGCGAGCGCCCCGCTCCAGATCCACGACGCGGTGGTGTCCTCGCCCGCCGCGCACGGGCCGCCGCTCACCTTGTCGGCAAAGATCTGGTCGAACTGCGCCTCGACGAAGGTGCGGTAGCCGTCGAGCACCGTCATCAGCGCCGCGTAGTCGGCAAAGCCGAGCGACGCGGCCAACGCCGCGCGCTCGGCCGGATCGACCGGCATCGCGTGCGTCTGCGCGTCGTCGCGGTACTGCAGCCGGTGCTCGAGCGTGCGCAGGAAGTTGTAGGCGTCGGTCAGGCGCTCGCGCACGTCCTCGCCGATCAGCCCGCGCGCCTGCGCATGGCGCAGCACCGCGAGCGTCGGCCGTACGCGGAATTCCGCATCCTGGCCGCCGCGGATCAACTGGAACACCTGCGCGCTGAATTCGATCTCGCGGATCCCGCCGCGCCCGAGCTTGATGTCGTCGGCCTTGTCGGGCCGCATCGACGCGCGGCGCGCGGCTTCCTGGCGAATCTGCTGGTGCAGCGAACGGATCGCACCGATCACGCCGAAATCGAGATAGCGGCGGTACACGAACGGCTTGACGATCGATTCGAGCTGCGACGCGAGCCGCTGCGCCGCGTCGCTGTCGCCTTCCGACACGAGCCGCCCCTTGATCCACGCGTAGCGCTCCCATTCGCGCCCCTGCACGTAGAAATATTCCTCGAGCATCCCGAGGCTGCACACGAGCGGCCCCGAATCGCCGTTCGGGCGCAGCCGCATGTCGACGCGAAACACGTAGCCGTCGGCCGTGACTTCGGACAGCACGCCGATCAGGCGCCGGCCGAGCCGCGTGAAGTATTCCTGGGTGGACAGCGGCGAGCGCGTGCCGCCGGCGGTCTCGCCGTCGTCCTCGTAGACGAAGATCAGGTCGATGTCGGACGACACGTTCAGCTCGCGGCCGCCGAGCTTGCCCATCCCGACCACGCCCAGCACGACGCGCTGGCCGTCGGCGCCGCGCGGCTCGCCGTACATCGCCTCGAGTTCGGCCGACAGCAGCGTGAGCGAGCGCTGCACGGCCACCTCGGCGAGATCGGTCATCGCGCCCGTCACCTCGGCGACGTCCGCGACGCCGCGCAGGTCGCGCTCCGCGACCGCGCCGAACACCTCGACACGCAACTGCCGCAGCGCGCGCTTCAGTTGCTCGTCGCCCGGCGCGGCCGCGCCGGCCGGCGATGCGAGCAGTTCGGTCAGGCGCGCGTCGAGCTGCGCACGGGCGAGCGGCGCGGCGGCCCACGCGGCGATCTGGTCGGACAGCGCGGGACGCGCGGCGGCCGCGCGGGCGATATAGCGGGAGTAGGACTGGCTGATCAGGGCGGAAGCGTCGGTCATCGAAAAGCGGGCCTGGCGGTCGGGCCCGCCGCCGCGGGAGAACGCTTGCGCGCCCCGCCGCCGACAGGCCCCGTGGACTCGGCGCGGTGTCGCGACGCGGATGCGCCGCCGCGAAAACCGCGCGCCGGAAAGCCCGTGCCGTGCTGCCGCAACGGCCGCCGGCACGAACCCCTGTGATACATTTCAACGTCAGTCTGCAAAACTACCATATCGCCGCCCTTCCGCCGCATGTCCGACCGTCAGGAATCCGCCTTAGCTGAGCCCGAAGCGGGACCTCCGAAGCACGATCATCCAGTCCTGCGTCACGTGTTCAGGGTGACGCTGGCAGTCGGGATCGGCACGTACTTCGTCGCGGCCGGCGCGTTCCTCGGGCTGCGCTACGTGGTGCTGCCGCGCATCGACGAATTTCGCCCGCGCATCGAGCGCGCGGTGTCCGACAAGCTCCACGCGCAGCTCTCGATCGGCAAACTGTCCCCCCACTGGTCCGGCATGCAGCCGGGCGTCGAAGTCGCCAACCTCACCATTCGCGGCCGTGACGGCCAGATCGCGCTGTCGGTCCCGCACGCGACGGCCGCGCTGTCGTGGTTGTCGCTGCTGCGGCTGTCGCCCGCGCTGTCGAGCCTGATCGTCGACCATCCGGACCTCGTCGTCGCACGCGCGGCCGACGGCTCGCTGAGCATCGCGGGCGTCGGCGTCGCGACCACCCATGGCGGCAACGACACGTTCGGCACCTGGCTGCTGAAGCAGGAAGCGATCGTGCTGCGCAACGGCACGCTGCGCTGGCGCGACGCGCAGCACGATGCACCGGAGCTCGCGCTGTCCGGCATCCGCCTCGCGGTGCTCAACGACGGCCGCGAGCACAAGGCCGCGCTTCAGGCGCCCGCGAACGGCACCCTGCTGCTCGGCCCGCTCGATTTCCGCGCGCGCTTCCGGCACAAGCCGCTCGCGCCGATCGGCAAGCCGACGAACTGGACCGGCGACGCGTATCTGTCGACCGGCCCCGTCGACCTGCAGACGCTCGGCCGCTATCTCGACATACCGCTCACGATCCACGCGGGCCGCATCGACAACGCAATCTGGGCGACCTTCCAGAACGGCCACCTGCGCTCCGCCGGCGGCGACCTGCAGGGCGCCGACGTCGTGCTGCGCGTGCGGCCGACCCAGCCGCGCCTCGACGTGCCGACGGTCGGCTTCGGCTGGGATATGGCGCTGGACGCCGGCCGCGACTACACGCTGCACCTGACGCGCTTCAACGCGGAGCTCGGGCAGCCGCCGCTGCCGGACGGCACGCCGCTCGCCCGCTCGCTCGCGCTGTCGACGCTGACCGCCCGCTACCGCGTGCCGGCCGCCGACCAGGGGCAGCTCCTGAGCGTCGTCGGCGACCGCGTCGATCTCGGCATCCTCAGCGAGTTCATCCGCGGGCTGCCGCTGCCGGCGCGGTTGCGCAACGAACTGATCAAGCTCGACCCGCGCGGGATGGTGTCGAATTACCACATCGAGGTCGAACGCGCGAAGCCGGCGCGGGCCGAGCTCGCCGACGAAGAGCGTCGCACCGGCGCCGCACCGATCGTCCGCTACCGCTTCCTGGGCGACCTGCAGGGCATCAGCTTCGCCGCGCAGGAGCCGCCCCCCGGCCTCTCGCCGCGTGGCCATCCGCGCGCCGGCTGGCCGGGCGTCGAGAACCTGTGGGGCCGCGTCGACGCGAACGAGACGGGCGGCGCTGCGCACTTCGACACGGTCAACGCCGCGGTCACGGTGCCCGGCGAATTCGACGAGCCGCGCCTGACCTTCGACCGGCTGCGCGGCAACGCGAAATGGGTGATCACGCCGGCGCCGGGCGAGAAGCACGCGCGCGTCGACGTGACGTTGCCGGACCTGTTCGTCGCAAACCCCGATGCGGAAATCGCGGTGTCGGGCTCGTACACGAACCCCGGCCACGGCCGCGGCTCGCTCGACCTGCGCGCGGATTTCGCGCGCGCGTCGGTGGCGCGCATTCCGCGCTACCTGCCGACGGGGATGTCCGAGCACCTGCGCGACTACCTCGGCCATGCGCTGCAGGACGGCCAGGTGTCCAAGGGCGCGTCGATCGTCGCCCGCGGCCCGCTCGAGAAATTCCCGTTCGAACACGAGCCGGATGCCGGCGTGTTCCATATCGTCGCGCCGTTCACCGGCGGCCGCTTCGAGCCGACGCCGTACCCGCCGCGCAAGCTCGCGAACGGCACGCCGAGCGTCTGGCCCGCACTCGACGGGATCGACGGCGTGTTCGAGCTCGCGCAGAACAAGCTGCGTTTCGACATCGCGCGCGCGCACTACAAGCGCGTCGCGCTGACGAAGGTCGCCGGCCGGATCAACGATCTCGGCAACCCGTCGACGTCGCCGCTCGTCATCGACGGCCATGCGCAAGGCCCGCTCGCGGACCTGATCGACTACGCGGACAACAGCTCGCTCGGCGCGATGAGCGGGCACATCGGCCAGCGGATCGATGCGCAGGGGCCGGCGGCGCTCGCGCTCAAGATCACGATTCCGCAGCACGTTCCGCATCCGCATACCCACGTCGAAGGCGCACTCGCGTTCGGCGGCAACACGCTGTCGACCGACGGCGTGCCGCCGCTGTCCGCGCTGCGCGGCAGCGTGCGCTTCTCCGAGACTGGCGCATCGCTGCACGACCTGTCGGGGCGCTTCCTCGGCGGCCCCGTGCGCGCGAACGGCAACTTCCAGTCGCACGGCCCGTACGCAGTGGACGTCGACGGCAAGCTCGCGCTCGACGCCGCGCGCGGGATGAACCTGCGCGGCACGGCTGCGGCCCTGCTCGAGCACGTGGTCGGCGACGCACCGTACCAGCTCGCCGTGCGCGGCGCGCCGGGCCGCCTGCCGGAGGTCACCGCGCGTTCCGACCTGACGGGCGTCGCGTTGAACTTCCCGGCGCCGTTCGCGAAACCGGCCGGCACGCCGATGCCGTTCCGCTTCACGCTGCAGCCGGCCGCCGAGGCGGGCGGCAAGCGCCTCGAGCATGCCGACCTGACGCTCGGCCCCGTGTCCGCGACCTACCTGCTCGACGCAACACCCGGCCAGCCGCTGCGCGCGGTGCGCGGCGCGATGGGCATCCACCGGATGCCCGACCTGCCGCAGGACGGCGTGAGCGCCGCCGTCGACGTCGACGAACTCGACGCCGACGCCTGGCTCGCACTGGCCCGCACGCTGCAGCACGACGCGCCGCGCGCGCCGGAACCGCAAGCCGCGCCGCGCATCGACGTCGCGAGCTTCACGCCGAAACGCTTCGCGCTCCACTTCGGCACGCTGAAGCTGCTCAAGCGCAACTGGGAAAACGTGATCATCGGCGCGTCGCACATCGACGAGTTGTGGCAGGCGAACATCGCGTCGAACCAGGTCTCGGGCTACCTGTCGTGGGCGCCGGGCGGCGGCCACAACGGCGCGGGCGTGCTGAACGCGCGGCTCGCGAAGCTCGTGATTCCGCAGAGTGCGCAGCACGACCTCGTCGGCCGCGCGATGAACCTGCCGACGCCGACCGACCGGCCGATGCCGTCGGTCGACCTGATCGTCGACCAGGTCGTTGCACGCGATCACGACATCGGCCGGCTCGTCGTCAATGCGCGCAACATCGAGGAAGACGGCGCGCCGGTGTGGCAGCTCGACAAGCTCGAGCTGGCGAACCCGGCCGCAAAGCTGACGGCAACCGGCAACTGGCGCACGTCGCGCCGCGCGCTGGCCCGCGGCGTCGACGAAAACGATGCACCGCGCCGCAGCGTGTTCGACTTCAAGCTCGACGTCGGCAACGCGGGCGCGCTGCTCGACCTCGTCGGCCTGCCGCGCACGCTGGCGGACGGCCACGGCACGGTGACCGGCAAGGTCGGCTGGCGCGGCGGCCCGACCGCGGTCGATCTGCCGTCGCTCGGCGGCCAGATCGCGCTCGACCTGGAGCACGGCCAGATCCTGAAGGTCGATCCGGGCGCCGCGAAACTGCTCGGCGTGCTGAGCCTGCAGAGTCTCGCGCGCTTCCTGACGCTGAATTTCCGCGACGTGATCGGCAAGGGACTGCCGTTCGACAAGATCACGGGCACCAGCCGGATCTCGAACGGGATCGCACGCACCGACGACTTTTCGATGACGACTGCGCCGGCGAACGTGACCGTGCGCGGCGCGGTCGACCTTGGCACCGAGACGCAGGACCTGCACGCGCACGTCGCGCCGAAGATCGGCGCCGGCACGGCCGCGATCGCGGCCGCGATCATCAATCCGCTGCTCGGCGTCGGCGTGCTGGCGGCGAACTACGCGCTGTCGGAGACGCTGTCGCACGCGTTCGCGCTCGACTACGCGATCACCGGCTCGTGGGCGCATCCGCACATCGAGCGGGTGCGAGGCGATCAGGGTAAGATGAATCACGGTCCGGCCGATGCGGCGAGCCACTGACGCGCGCAGGGTGCCGGGCCGCACCCCATTTATGACGCAACCGATCCAGCGATGACCGATCACGCCCGTTCCGCCACGCCCTTTCGGGTCGCCGCGCTGCAGATGGTGAGCACGCCGGACGTCGCACGCAATCTCGCCGAAGCCGGACGCCTGATCGCGGAAGCGGCCGGTGACGGCGCGCAGCTCGTGCTGCTGCCCGAGTATTTCTGCTTCATGGGCCATCGCGACACCGACAAGCTCGCGCTCGCCGAACCCTACCGCGACGGTCCGATTCAGCGCTTCCTCGCGGAGGCCGCGCATCGTCACGGCATCTGGGTGATCGGCGGCACGCTGCCGCTGAAGGCGCCCGAACCCGATCGCGTGCTGAACACGACGCTCGTGTTCGACCCGAGCGGCAACGAAGCGGCCCGCTACGACAAGATCCACCTGTTCAACTTCGAGAAAGGCGACGAATCGTTCGACGAGGCGCGCACGATCCGCGCGGGCGACACGGTCGTCACGTTCGACGCGCCGTTCGGGCGGGTCGGCCTGTCGGTCTGTTACGATCTGCGCTTTCCGGAGCTGTACCGCAGGATGGGCGACTGCGCGCTGATCGTCGTGCCGTCGGCGTTTACGTATACGACGGGCCGCGCGCACTGGGAAATGCTGCTGCGCGCGCGGGCCGTCGAGAACCAGTGCTACGTGCTCGCGGCCGCGCAAGGCGGCAAGCACGAGAACGGCCGGCGCACCTGGGGCCACAGCATGCTGATCGACCCGTGGGGCGAAATCGTCGCGGTCCGCGACGAAGGCGCGAGCGTCGTGACCGGCACGCTCGATCCGCAGCGCATCGCCGACGTGCGCCAGAGCCTGCCCGCGTGGCGGCATCGCGTGCTGGCCTGAACCGCTGATCCGCCCTGGCGCTTGAAACGCCGCCCGGCCAACCCATCTGCCCAGAACGCACCCGACAACTTTTTGAGAACCCTCGATACCCGCATGAACATCATCGAACCCGGCATCCGCAATCTTGCGCTGGCGAAGGACATCCTCCTCACGCCGTACGGCCTCGACGAGAGCCTGCTCACGCGCACGATCGCCGACATCTTCACGCATCGCGTCGACTACGCGGACCTGTACTTCCAGGCGACCCGCAGCGAAGCGTGGAGCCTCGAGGAAGGCATCGTGAAGTCGGGCAGCTTCAGCATCGACCAGGGCGTCGGCGTGCGCGCGGTCGCGGGCGACCGCACCGCGTTCGCCTACTCGGACGACCTGTCGCCGGAAGCCATCGCCCAGGCGGCCGCGGCCACCAAGGCGATCGCGGCGGCCGGCGGCGGCCGCCAGAAGATCAAGGCGGCAACGTCGCTGAAGGGCATCTCGGGCCGCGACCTGTATCTGCCGTCCGATCCGCTCGCGTCGCTCGACGCGACGGCCAAGGTCAAGCTGCTCGAGCGCATCGAGCAGATGGCGCGCGGTCGCGACCCGCGCGTCACGCAGGTGATGGCGGGGCTCGCCGGCGAATACGATGTTGTGCTGGTCGCGCGCAGCGACGGCGCGCTCGCCGCCGACATCCGGCCGCTCGTGCGCGTGTCGGTCACGGTGATCGCCGAACAGAACGGCCGCCGCGAAATCGGCTCCGGCGGCGGCGGCGGCCGCTTCGACTACGGCTACTTCACCGACGAAGTGCTGTCGCGCTACGTCGACGACGCCGTGCACGCGGCGCTCGTGAACCTCGACGCGCGCCCTGCCCCGGCTGGCGCGATGACGGTCGTGCTCGGGCCGGGCTGGCCGGGCGTGCTGCTGCACGAGGCGATCGGCCACGGCCTCGAGGGCGACTTCAACCGCAAGGGTTCGTCGGCGTTCGCCGGCCGGATCGGCGAGCAGGTCGCCGCGAAGGGCGTGACGGTGGTCGACGATGGCACACTGCCGAATCGCCGCGGCTCGCTGAACATCGACGACGAAGGCAACCCGACGCAGTGCACGACGCTGATCGAGGACGGCATCCTGAAGGGCTACATCCAGGACACGCTGAACGCGCGCCTGATGAAAATGCCCGTCACCGGCAACGCGCGGCGCGAGTCGTATGCGGCATTGCCGATGCCGCGCATGACCAATACGTACATGCTGAACGGCGACAAGGATCCGCAGGAAATCATCGCATCCGTGAAGAACGGCTTGTACGCGGTGAACTTCGGCGGCGGCCAGGTCGACATCACGAACGGCAAGTTCGTGTTCTCGGCGTCCGAGGCGTACATGATCGAGAACGGCAAGATCACCTACCCGGTGAAGGGCGCGACGCTGATCGGCAGCGGCCCGGAATCGCTGAAGTACGTGAGCATGATCGGCAACGACATGTCGCTCGACTCGGGCGTCGGCGTGTGCGGCAAGGAAGGCCAGAGCGTGCCGGTCGGCGTCGGCCAGCCGACCCTGCGGATCGACAAGATGACGGTCGGCGGTACGGCATAACCGCATCGCGGCGCAGACAATCCGCGCATTTTGCCGAAAACGCGCGGATTGTCCGCATTTTCGCGCATCCCCGGTTGCCAGCGGCCTGGCGCCGGGGTATAAATTCCGAATCAACTTTTTTGACGAACCGAATCTCCGTCATGTCCGCCAAGTTTTATTTTTACTTTTTTTGGCATCTCAGACCGCTGGCGGATCGAGAGGGTTGATGGCGCGTAAAGCGCAACCGAAATTCCCGAAAAAACCGCCGGCGAACCCGGCGGTTTTTTTTCGCCCTTCGCCACCCGGTCCCCGCCGCAGCGGATCCCGCGGTTCCGACCGGAATCACTGAATTGCTTGAATTGATGAATCTGCCGCACGCGCACTGACCGAACGGCGCCCGCAAAATTAGGAGAAACAGCATGCCCCCGCACAACACCGATGATGTCCGCATTCGCGAACTCAAGGAACTGACGCCGCCCGCCCACCTGATCCGCGAATTCGCGTGCTCCGAAGCCGCGTCCGAGCTGATCTACAACTCGCGCCAGTCGATGCACCGCATCCTGCACGGGATGGACGACCGGCTGATCGTCGTGATCGGGCCGTGTTCGATCCACGATACGAAGGCGGCGATCGAATACGCGGGGCGGCTCGTGAAGGAGCGCGAGCGCTTCAAGGGCGAGCTGGAAATCGTGATGCGCGTGTACTTCGAGAAGCCGCGCACGACGGTCGGCTGGAAGGGGCTCATCAACGATCCGCACCTCGACAACAGCTTCAAGATCAACGAAGGGCTGCGCACCGCGCGCGAACTGCTGCTGCAGATCAACGAGATGGGGCTGCCGGCCGCGACCGAATACCTCGACATGATCAGCCCGCAGTACATCGCCGACCTGATCTCGTGGGGCGCGATCGGCGCGCGCACGACCGAGTCGCAGGTGCACCGCGAACTCGCGTCGGGGCTGTCGTGCCCGGTCGGTTTCAAGAACGGCACCGACGGCAACGTGAAGATCGCGGTCGACGCAATCAAGGCCGCATCGCAGCCGCACCATTTCCTGTCGGTGACCAAGGGCGGCCACTCGGCGATCGTGTCGACGGCCGGCAACGAGGACTGCCACGTGATCCTGCGCGGCGGCAAGACGCCGAACTACGACGCGGACAGCGTGAACGCCGCGTGCGCGGACATCGGCAAGGCGGGCCTCGCCGCGCGCCTGATGATCGACGCGAGCCACGCGAACAGCTCGAAGAAGCACGAGAACCAGATCCCCGTATGCGCGGACATCGGCCGCCAGGTTGCGGCCGGCGACGAGCGCATCGTCGGCGTGATGATCGAGTCGCACCTCGTCGAGGGGCGCCAGGACCTGAAGGAAGGCTGCCCGCTGACCTACGGCCAGAGCATCACCGACGCGTGCATCGCGTGGGACGACAGCGTGAAGGTGCTCGAAGGCCTCGCGGAATCGGTGAAGGCACGGCGCGTCGCGCGCGGCAGCGGCAACTGATCGCCGGCAGGCCCGAGGCGGCGCGTGCCACCCGCGGCCTGCGCCGCAAGAAGAAAGCCCGGCTCGCGCCGGGCTTTCTGGTTGGCAAGCAGCCGTCGTCAGGCGCTCACTCGAGCGCGCCCGAACCGAAGATCTCGGTATTGATGCGCTCCGGCGCGACGCCGAGTGCGACCAGCGCGTCGCGCTGCGCCTTCATGAACGCGATCGGGCCGCAGACGTAGTAGTCGGCATCCGGCACCAGCGCGTATTGCTTCACGCGTTCCGGCGTCAAGCGCCCCTCGAGGTCATGATCGACGCCGCCCCGGTCGTTCGGGCCGACCAGCTCGTACAGCACCGTGCGCTTCACGTTCGCGTGTTCGCGCACCGTATCGTTCAGCCAGTCGCGGAACGCATGCACCGCGCCCGACCGGCACGCGTGGACGAACCGCACCTCGCGCGTGCTGCCTTCGCCGACCAGCGTCGATGCCATCGACACCATCGGCGTCAGGCCGACGCCGCCGGAGATCAGCACGACCGGCGTATCGACGCCGCGCTTCAGCGAGAATTCACCCATCGGCGCGGTCACTTCGACGATCGCGCCCTCCTCAACGCCGTCATGCATCAGCGTCGATACCTTGCCGGGCGGGATCGCTTCCGGCTGGCCGGCCTCGCGCTTCACCGAGATGCGCAGCCACTTGCCGTGCGGTGCGTCGGACAGGCTGTACTGGCGCGGCTGGTCGACGCCGAGGTCGCCGACGAAACGCTTCACCGTGACGTACTGGCCCGGCGCGAAGGTCGGCGCCTCGCCGCCGTCGGCAGGCGTCAGGTAGAACGACGTGATCTCGTCGCTTTCACGCACCTTGCGGGCGACCCTGAACGGACGGAAGCCGCTCCACGCGGCGCCCGCGTACAGGTCGGCCTCGGCGCCGATCAGGATCTGCGCGAGCTGGCCGTACGCGACACGCCATGCCTCGAGCGTCTCCGCGTCGACCGCGTCGCCGAGCACTTCAACGATCGACGCGAGCAGATTCTCGCCGACGATCGGGTAATGCTCGGGACGGATGTTCAGGCTCGCGTGCTTGTGCGCTATGTGCGACACCGCCCCGCCGAGCGCGCCGAGGTTGTCGATGTTCGCCGCATACGCATAGACCGCCTTCGCGAGCGTTTCCGGCTGGCTGCCGGTCTTCTGGTGCGTCTGGTTGAACAGGTTCTTCAGTTCCGGATGGCGCGCGAACATGCGCTGGTAGAAGTGCTTCGTGATCGTCGCACCGTGCACGGCGAGGACAGGGGCAGTGGCCTTCACACGAGCCATCTGGTCAGCGGTGATGTGGGTCATGTTCGATTTCTCCGTTAAACATGCACATACGATACATCTTTAAAAATCGACGCCCCTCGGGCAAATTGTCGCAGCGCGCAAAAACGCGACAGGGCGTCAGCGGACGCGCCCGCGCTCCCACAGCACATCCGAGCCGCCACCCGCGCGGTTCAGCACGCGCGCCAGCACGAACAGCAGGTCCGACAGCCGGTTCACGTAACGCCGCGGCGCATCATTGAGCGTGTCGTTCCGCCCGAGCGCGACGATCGAGCGCTCCGCGCGGCGGCACACCGTCCGGCATACGTGCGCGAGCGACGCCGCGCGCGAGCCGGCCGGCAGGATGAATTCCTTCAGCGGCGGCAGCGTCGCGTTGTAGTCGGCGAGCCACCGGTCGAGGCGCGCGAGGTGCGTGTCGTCGAGTACCGCGTGGCCGGGAATGCACAGCTCGCCGCCGAGATCGAACAGGTCGTGCTGGATCGTGACGAGCGCGGTGCGCACGTCGTCCGGCAGCGGCTCGGCAAGCAGCACGCCGAGGTTCGAGTTCAGTTCGTCGACGTCGCCGATCGCGGCGATCCGCGCGTCGTCCTTGCCGATGCGCCGTCCGTCGCCGAGACCCGTGGTGCCGTCGTCGCCCGTGCGCGTCGCGATCTTGCTCAAGCGGTTGCCCATGCGAATCTCCTCTCGTGCGCGGCCGCAATGCGGCCCGGTTGCCTAGGAACGCGATTATCGCAGCCCGCGGCGGCGGGCGCAGCGGGCGTTACAGCGTAGAATGGGCCGAAAGTTTGACAAGCAGTCGTCAGGAGACATTCGTGAATCACCCTGCCCCGCCGGCCACCGCGCGCCGCCCGCTGCCCTCCGCCATGCTCGATGCGCTGCGCGCCGCCTTCGGCGAGCGCGTCTCGACCGCCGACGCCGTCCGCGCCCATCACGGTCGCGACGAATCGCCGTTCGATCCGCAACTGCCCGATGCCGTCGTATTCGCCCACAACGCCGATGAAGTTCGCGAAGTGGTCTCGCTGTGCGCGCTCTACGGCGTACCGCTGATCCCGTACGGCGCCGGCTCGTCGCTCGAAGGCCACCTCCTCGCCGTGCGCGGCGGCGTCTCGCTCGACCTGTCGGAAATGAACCGGGTGCTGTCGATCAACGCGGAAGACCTGACCGTCACGGTCGAGCCGGGCATCACGCGCAAGGCGCTCAACGAAGCGCTGCGCGACACCGGCCTGTTCTTCCCGATCGATCCGGGCGCCGACGCCAGCATCGGCGGCATGACCGCGACCCGCGCATCGGGCACCAACGCCGTGCGCTATGGAACCATGCGCGAGAACGTGCTCGGCCTGACCGCCGTGCTCGCCGACGGCCGTGTCGTGAAGACGGGCTCGCGCGCGCGCAAGTCGTCGGCCGGCTACGACCTCACGCGCCTGTTCGTCGGCTCCGAAGGCACGCTCGGCGTGATCACCGAGATCACGCTACGCCTGCATCCGCTGCCCGAAGCCGTGTCGGCCGCGATCTGCACGTTCCCGTCGATGGGCGACGCCGTGCGCACCGTGATCGAGACGATCCAGATCGGCGTGCCGATCGCACGCGTCGAGTTCGTCGACGCGCTCGCGGTACGCTCGATCAACCGCCACTCGAACCTGACGCTCGCCGAAGCGCCGACGCTGTTCTTCGAATTCCACGGCACCGAAGCCGGCGTGAAGGAGCAGGCCGAGCTCGTGCAGACGCTTGCGGGCCAGAACAATGGCCAGGGCTTCGAATGGGCGACCCGCCCCGAGGATCGCACGCGGCTCTGGGCCGCGCGCCACAACGCGTATTTTGCGATGCTGCAGCTCAAACCCGGCTGCCGCGCGGTGACGACCGACGTGTGCGTGCCGATCTCGCAACTCGCCGCGTGCGTCGAGGAAACCGAAGTCGACCTGCGCGCATCGTCGCTGCCCTGCCCGATCGTCGGCCACGTCGGCGACGGCAATTTCCACGTCGCGATCCTGATCGATCCCGACAAGCCCGAGGAAATCGACGAAGCCGAACGCATCAACGACCGGATCGTCGAACGCGCGCTGCGCCTCGGCGGCACCTGCACCGGCGAGCACGGCGTCGGCCTGCACAAGATGCGCTTCCTGCCGAAGGAGCACGGCGACAACGCGATCGACGCGATGCGCGCGATCAAGCTCGCGCTCGATCCGCGCAACCTGATGAATCCCGGCAAGATCTTCACGTGCTGACACGGCGGCGCGCTGCCGCGCCGCCCGCTGGAGACCCCATGAACGCTTCCGTCGAACTGTCGAGCGCAACCCGCGCGCAACGCCAGCGCGAAGTCGTGCAGGCGCTGATGGCCGTGCTGCCGACGCATTGCCTGCTGTTCCGCGACGAAGATACGGCGCCGTACGAATGCGACGGCCTGTCCGCGTACCGCCGGCTGCCGCTCGCGGTCGCGCTACCCGAAACCGAATCGCAGGTGCAGCGGATCGTGCAGATCTGCCGCCGCATGGAAGTGCCGATCGTGCCGCGCGGCGCGGGCACGAGCCTGTCCGGCGGCGCGCTGCCGATCGTCAACGGCGTCGTGCTGTCGCTCGCGCGCTTCACGCGCATCGTCGAGGTCGATCCGTACGCGCGCACGGCCACCGTGCAGCCCGGCGTGCGCAACCTCGCGATTTCGGAAGCGGCCGCGCCGTACGGGCTGTACTACGCACCCGATCCTTCGTCGCAGATCGCCTGCACGATCGGCGGCAACGTGGCGGAGAATTCCGGCGGCGTCCACTGCCTGAAATACGGGCTGACGGTGCACAACGTGATGCGCGTGCGCGCGGTCACGATCGACGGCGAGATCGTCGAATTCGGCTCACTCGGCCTCGACACGCCGGGCCTCGACCTGCTCGCGGTGATGATCGGCAGCGAAGGAATGTTCGCGCTCGTCACCGAGGTCACGGTGAAGCTGATCCCGAAACCGCAGACCGCGCAGCTCGTGATGGCGAGCTTCGACGATGTCGTGAAGGGCGGCGAGGCGGTCGCCGCGATCATCGCGTCGGGCATCATCCCGGCCGGGCTGGAGATGATGGACAAGCCGGCCACGCAGGCCGTCGAGGCGTTCACGCACGCGGGTTACGACCTCGACGCGAAGGCGATCCTGCTGTGCGAATCGGACGGCACGCCCGAGGAAGTCGCGGAGGAAATCGTCCGCATGACGGCCGTGCTGCGCGAGCATGGCGCGACGCGAATCCAGGTGTCGCGCAACGAAAGCGAGCGGCTGCGTTTCTGGTCCGGCCGCAAGAACGCGTTTCCTGCCGCGGGACGCATTTCCGCCGACTATTACTGCATGGACGGCACCGTGCCGCGCCGTGCGATCGGCCCCTTGCTCGCGCGCATCGAGCAACTCGAAACGCGCTACGGGCTGCGCTGCATCAACGTGTTCCATGCCGGCGACGGCAACATGCATCCGCTGATCCTCTACAACGCGAACGATCCGGACGAGCTGCACCGCGCCGAGCAGTTCGGCGCGGAAATCCTCGAATGCTGCGTGGAATTCGGCGGCAGCGTGACCGGCGAGCACGGCGTCGGCATCGAAAAGCTCAATTCGATGTGCGTACAGTTCTCGCCGCAGGAGCGCGATGCGTTCTTCGCGGTCAAGCGCGCATTCGATCCGGCCGGGCTGCTCAACCCCGACAAGGGCATCCCGACCCGCGCGCGTTGCGCCGAGTACGGCCGCCAGCACGTCCGTGGGGGGCTGCTGCCGCACCCCGACCTGCCGCGCTTCTGAGCGCCGCGCAGTCGCGCGGCCCGTGCCGGCCGTGCGCGTGGCGGCTGCATGCCTTCGTCATACGGGGCTTAGGGATAGTCGCGATGTGGATTCGCGCCACCCCGGTACAATCGACCGGACAACAACGAGGCAGCAACAGAACATGGAAGAGGACGACATCGTCGCCGGATGGGCCGAGCGTATCCGTGCCGCCAGTGCCGACGGCCGGCCGCTGCGGATTCGCGGTGGCGGCACCAAGGACTGGTACGGCCAGGCGCTGGACGGCGAAATACTCGACACGCGCTCGTTTCAGGGCATCGTGTCGTACGATCCGGCCGAGCTCGTCGTCACGGTCCGCGCGGGCACGCCGCTCGCGCAGCTTGAAACCGTCCTCGCCGAGTGCGGCCAGATGCTGCCTTTCGAGCCGCCGCATTTCGGCCGCGCGGCCACCGTCGGCGGCTGCATCGCGGCGGGCCTCGCGGGCCCGCGCCGCGCGACCTGCGGCGCGCCACGCGATTTCGTGCTCGGCGTCACGCTGATGAACGGGCGCGGCGAAATGCTGCGCTTCGGCGGGCAGGTCGTGAAGAACGTCGCCGGCTACGACGTGTCGCGGCTGATGGCCGGCTCGCTCGGCACGCTCGGGCTGATGCTCGACCTGTCGATCAAGGTGCTGCCGGTGCCGGTCGCCGAAGTCACGCTGAAGTTCGAGGTGACCGCGACCGACGCGGTGCGCAAGCTCAACGAATGGGGCGGCCATCCGCTGCCGGTCAGCGCGAGCGCTTGGCGCAACGGCACGCTGGTGCTGCGGCTGTCGGGCGCCGAGGCCGCCGTGAAATCGGCGAAGACGCTGCTCGGCGGCGAAGTCGTCGACGCGGTCGAGGCCGAGCGATTCTGGGCCGGCCTGCGCGAGCACACCGATCCGTTCTTTAACGGCATTCCGCCCGGCTATGCGCTGTGGCGCCTCGCGCTGCCGTCGATCACCGAACCGATGCACCTGCCCGGCACCCAGCTGATGGAATGGGGCGGTGCGCAGCGCTGGTGGATCACCGACGCCGACGCGCAGACGGTGCGCATGAGCGCGAAGCAGGCCGGCGGCCATGCGACGCTGTTCCGCGCGGGCGATTCCTACGACCGCAGCGCGGGCGTGTTCACGCCGCTGCCCGCGCCGCTGATGAAGATTCACCGCGGGCTGAAGACGGCGTTCGATCCCGCGCGCATCTTCAACCGCGGCCGGCTCTACCCCGACCTCTGAGGGCTCGATGCAAACGAACCTCGCCGATTTCATCCGCAATACGCCCGACGGCGACGAGGCCGACGCGATCCTGCGCAAGTGCGTGCATTGCGGCTTCTGCACCGCGACGTGCCCGACCTATCAGCTGCTCGGCGACGAACTCGATGGCCCGCGCGGCCGCATCTACCTGATCAAGCAGATGGTCGAAGGCGCGCCCGTCACGCGCAGCACGCAGCAGCACCTCGACCGCTGCCTCACCTGCCGCAGCTGCGAGACGACCTGCCCGTCGGGTGTCCAGTACGGCCGGCTCGTCGAGATCGGCCGCAAGCACGTCGAAGCGCAAGTGCAGCGCCCCGTGCAGCAGCGGCTCGTGCGTCGCTTGCTCGCGAGTCTCGTGCCGAACGCGACGCTGTTCTCGCCGATCATGCGGCTCGGCCAGCACGTGCGGCCGCTCTTGCCGAAACGGCTGCGCGACAAGGTGCCGCCGCGCACGCGACTGCTCGAATGGCCGCAGCGCACGCATCCGCGCAAGATGCTGATGCTCGCCGGCTGCGTGCAGCCGTCGATGCTGCCGAACATCAACATCGCGACCGCGCGCGTGCTCGACGCGCTCGGTGTCGAGACGATCGTCGCGCCCGACGCGGGCTGCTGCGGCGCGATCCGCCTGCACCTGAACTATCACGACGAAGCGCTCGACGACGCGCGCCGCAACATCGACGCGTGGTGGCCGTACGTCGCGCAAGGCGCCGAGGCGATCGTGATGAATGCATCGGGCTGCGGCGCGACGGTGCTCGAATACGCGCACCTGCTGCGCGACGATCCGGCCTATGCGGAGAAGGCGCAGCACATCGTCGCGCTGACGCGCGACATCTCCGACGTGCTGCTCGCGTTCGAGGCCGAGATCTCGACGCTCGCGCGACGCCGCGCGATCCATACTGTCGCGTATCACCCGCCGTGCACGTTGCAGCACGGCCAGCAGTCGCGCGGCAAGGTCGAGCGCCTGCTCGAGACGCTCGGCATCGACGTGCGGCTGCCGGCCGACAGCCATCTGTGCTGCGGGTCGGCCGGCACCTATTCGCTGACGCAGCCGTCGCTGTCGTACCGGCTGCGCAAGCAGAAGCTGCAGAAGCTGCAGGCACTCGAGCCGCAGATGATCGTGTCCGGCAACGTCGGCTGCATCGCGCACCTGCAAAGCGGCACGCAGATTCCCGTCGCGCACTGGATCCAGCTCGTCGAGCATCTGCTGTACGGCTAGCACGGCGCCTGCGGCGGCGTCCGTATAATGGGTGATTCGAAGCGGCGCGTGCCGTGCCGCATTCGTCACCGTACTCGCTGCCGTACTCGTTCCCCGTGCCTGCTTCCGTGCCCGTCATGTCCGACTTCGCCGCCCGTCTCGACTCCGTTCACCGCCGCATCGCCGACGCCGCCCGCGCGGCCGGCCGCGATCCCGCCACCGTCTCGCTGCTCGCCGTGTCGAAGACTTTTCCCGCCGACGACGTGCGCACCGCGCATGCGGCCGGACAACGCGCGTTCGGCGAGAACTACGTGCAGGAATCGATCGACAAGATCGACGCGCTCGCCGACCTGCGCGCGGACCTCGAATGGCATTTCATCGGGCCGCTGCAATCGAACAAGACGCGCCCGGTCGCCGAACGGTTCGACTGGGTCCATTCGGTCGACCGGCTGAAGATCGCGCAGCGCCTCGCCGAACAACGCCCCGCGCACCTGCCGCCGCTCAACGTGTGCGTGCAGGTGAACATCAGCGGCGAGGCGTCCAAGAGCGGCGTCGCGCCGGCCGACGTGGCCGAGCTTGCGCGAGCGATCGCCGCGCTGCCGGCGCTGCGGCTGCGCGGCCTGATGGCGATTCCCGAACCGGCTGGCGATATCGACGCGCAACGCGTGCCGCATCGCGCGCTGCGCGCGCTGTTCGACGCATTGCGCGCCGAGGGCCTGCCGCTCGACACGTTGTCGATGGGCATGTCCGCCGATCTCGAAGCCGCGGTGCTCGAAGGCGCGACGATCGTGCGCGTCGGCACCGCGATCTTCGGCGCGCGCGACTATTCGCACTGAGCGCTGCGCTTTTCCGCCTTTCCGTTCAATCACCTGCTCAATCTGACATCATGAAAATCGCATTCATCGGCGGCGGCAACATGGCCGCGGCCCTCATCGGCGGCCTGATCAAGCGCGGCGTCGCCGCTGACGGCCTGTATGCCATCGACGTCAACGAGGACGCCCGCGCGCGCGCGGCGCAGCAGTTCGGCGTCCGCACCGGCGCGGCCATCGACGCGACGCTCGCGGACTACGACGCGATCGTGCTCGCGGTGAAACCGCAGGCGCTGAAGGACGTCGCGCAAGCGCTCGCGCCGCATTTGAAATCGCAGCTCGTGATCAGCATTGCGGCAGGCATCCGCGGCACCGACCTCGCCCGTTGGCTCGGCGACTACGCGCGCGTCGTGCGCACGATGCCGAACACGCCCGCGCTGGTCGGCATGGGCGTGACGGGTCTCGCCGCGCTGCCGGGCGTCGACGCGGCCGGTCGCGAGCTCGCGTCGAACGTGCTCGGCGCGGTCGGCGAGATCGTGTGGTTCGACGACGAAGCGCAGCTCGATGCGGTCACGGCAATCTCGGGCAGCGGCCCGGCCTACGTGTTCTACTTCATCGAAGCGCTGCAGGAAGCCGCGCGCCGCCTCGGCATGAACGACGAACAGGGCCGCGCGCTTGCGGTCGCGACGTTCGCGGGCGCCGCGCAACTCGCCGCGCAATCGGGCGAGCCGGCAAGCGTGCTGCGCGAGCGCGTGACGTCGAAGGGCGGCACGACGGCCGCCGCGCTCGCGTCGTTCGACGCGCAGGGCGTGAAGGAAGCGATCGTGCGCGGCGCGCTCGCAGCCGAGGCACGCGCGAAGGAAATGGGCGACGAGCTCGGCCGCGCGTAAGCGCGGCGACCGCCGCCGGGCTTCCGGCGCCGGCAACAAAAAAAAGCGGCCTCGGCCGCTTTTTTTGCTGGCATCGCGCATCGGCGCGCGGCCCCTTCAGTTGCCGGCCGCACCCGCCAGCAGGTAATGCGCGGCGATTCCCGCGAACAGCACGCCGCCGAGCCAGTTGTTGTGCCGGAACGCCGCGAAGCACGGCATCCGCTCGCGCCCCTTGATCAGCGTGTAGTGATACAGCGCGCAGCCGACCGCAGCCGCCCAGCCGGCCCAGTATGCGAGGCCGAAGCCGAGCGTCACGCCGATCCATACGTAGATGCCGAGCGTCACCGCATAGCATGCCATCACGGCCGCGACGTCGAAGCGGCCGAACGTCAGCGCGGACGTGCGAATCCCGATCTTGATGTCGTCGTCGCGATCGACCATCGCGTATTCGGTGTCGTACGCGACCGACCAGAAGATGTTCGCGATCAGCATCACCCATGCGAGCATCGGCACCGTGTCCTGCACGGCCGCGAAGGCCATCGGGATGCCAAAGCCGAACGCGATGCCGAGATACGCCTGCGGAATCGCGAAGAATCGCTTCATGAACGGATACGAGCCGGCGACGAACAATGCGACGACCGACAACTCCTTCGTCAGCGTGTTGAGCGGCAGGATCAGGAGAAACGCGATGAACGACAGCACCACCGCGATCGCGATGGCTTCCCATGCGCGGATCTTGCCCGACGTCAGCGGCCGATCGGCCGTGCGCTTCACATGACGGTCGAAATCGCGGTCGGCATAGTCGTTCATCGCGCAGCCGGCCGAGCGCATCAGCAGCGTGCCGAGTGCGAAGATCACGAGCAGCGGCCAGCGCGGATGGCCGTCCGATGCGATCCACAGTGCGTTGAGCGTCGGCCAGAGCAGCAGCAGGCTGCCGATCGGCTTGTCCATCCGGACGAGCCGCAGATACAGGGGAAAGCGGGCAAGCATGGCGAAGCACCGGGAAGATAATCCCGGCATTTTAGAGCGGAGGCACGGTTCGCGTCATGTCGGGATGGCCCGCGGCCGGGTGGCGCGGCCCGCGCGTCGGCCGCTCCGGCCCGCTGCAAGCGGCCGGGGCAGTCCCGCCCGCCAATCCAGGGACAGATGTGCGGCGGACATGCACCGGCGGGCAGGCGGAATTCAATCCGATGCAGGCAACCTGGCCCGGTTTGAGGTCGGACTGCCCGCCGATACCGGCCGCATCGAACTTACGCGAGCAGCGACCGCAGCATCCACGCGGTCTTTTCATGCGTCTGCAGGCGCTGCGTCAGCAGGTCGGCGGTCGGCTCGTCGCTCGCCGCATCGGCGATCGGGAAGATTTCGCGCGCGGTGCGCACGACCGTCTCGTGCCCTTCTACGAGCTGACGGATCATCTCTTCCGCCCCCGGCACCCCGTTCGCTTCCGGCACCGACGACAGCTTCGTGAAATCCGCGAACGTGCCCGGCGCGACGACGCCGAGCGTGCGAATGCGCTCGGCGATCGAGTCGACCGCGAGCCACAGTTCGTTGTACTGCGCTTCGAACATCAGGTGCAGCGTGTTGAACATCGGACCCGTGACGTTCCAGTGGAAATTGTGGGTCTTCAGGTACAGCGAAAACGTATCGGCAAGCAGGCGCGACAGGCCATCCGCGATTTTCCTGCGGTCCTTGTCGCTGATGCCGATGTTGATCTGCGTGGCGTTGCCTTTCCTGGCCATCTTCGGAACTCCTCATTCGAAATGTTGAACCGGAGAAAATGCGCCGAGCAATTCGCATGCCGCGTTGCACGGCACCCGTTCGGGACTCGCCGCGCTCAGCCGCCAGCGCTCGACACGAGCGGCGCGAGCGCGTGCAGCGCCTGCGCGGCCAGCTCGGCCGCACCGCCGACGACGATCGCGAAACCGACGATACGCCGCGCCCACTCGGCCGGCGTGAACGCGGTGCGCATGTTCAGCATCGTTTGCGTCATGGTCGTCACTCCTTCGACAAGATCCTGGAAGAAAAAACGGCCGGTCGTGCGACCGGCCGTTTCACGTTACAGCGTGACTGCGTTACCGCATCGCGACATTCACGCGAGGTCGAAACGGTCGAGGTTCATCACCTTGTTCCAGGCCGCGACGAAATCGCGCACGAACTTCTCGTTCGCGTCCGCGCTGCCGTACACCTCGGCCAGCGCACGCAACTGCGAGTGCGAACCGAAGATCAGGTCGACGCGCGTACCCGTCCACTTGACCTGGCCCGTCGCTCGATCTCGCCCTTCGAACACGTCGTTAGCGGCCGACACCGGCTTCCACTCCGTGCCCATGTCGAGCAGGTTCACGAAGAAGTCGTTGGTCAGCGAGCCCGGACGATCGGTGAACACGCCGTGCCTTGCGTCACCGACGTTCGCGCCGAGCACACGCAGGCCGCCGACGAGCACCGTCAGCTCCGGCCCGCTCAGCGTCAGCAGCTGGGCCTTGTCGACCAGCAGCGCCTCCGCCGGCGTCTTGTACGCGCTCTTCAGGTAGTTGCGGAAACCGTCCGCAACCGGCTCGAGCACGGCCATCGCTTCGATATCGGTCTGCTCCTGCGACGCGTCCATCCGGCCCGGCGCGAACGGCACCGTCACGGCCACGCCCGCATTCTTCGCGGCCTGCTCGACGCCGGCTGCACCGGCCAGCACGATCAGGTCGGCGAGCGACACCTTCTTGCCGCCCGTCTGCGCATCGTTGAACGCCTTCTGCACGCCTTCGAGCGTTTCGAGCACCTTCGCAAGCTGCGCGGGCTGGTTGACTTCCCAGTCCTTCTGCGGCGCGAGGCGGATGCGCGCACCGTTCGCGCCGCCGCGCTTGTCCGAACCGCGGAACGTCGATGCGGACGCCCATGCGGTCGATACGAGCTGCGACACGCTCAACCCCGTCGCGAGGATCTTCGCCTTCAGCGCGGCAACATCGGCAGCGTCGATCAGCGCGTGGTCGACGGCCGGAATCGGGTCCTGCCACAGCAGTTGCTCGGCCGGCACTTCCGGGCCGAGATAGCGCGCACGCGGGCCCATGTCGCGGTGCGTGAGCTTGAACCAGGCGCGCGCGAACGCGTCGGCGAACTCGGCCGGGTTCTCGTAGAAGCGGCGCGAGATCTTCTCGTAGGCGGGGTCGAAACGCAGCGACAGGTCGGTCGTCAGCATCGTCGGGCGATGCTTTTTCGCCGGATCGAACGCATCCGGAATCACCTCGTCGGCGCCCTTCGCGACCCACTGATGCGCGCCGGCCGGGCTCTTCGTCAATTCCCATTCGTAGCTGAACAGGTGCTTGAAGAAATCGTTGCTCCACTTCGTCGGTGTCGACGTCCACGTCACTTCGAGGCCGCTCGTGATCGCGTCACGGCCCTTGCCCGATGCGTACGTGCTCTTCCAGCCGAGACCCTGCTGCTCGATGCCCGCCGCTTCCGGTTCCGGACCGACGTTCGATGCGGGGCCCGCGCCGTGCGTCTTGCCGAACGTATGGCCGCCGGCGATCAGCGCGACCGTTTCTTCGTCGTTCATCGCCATCCGCGCGAACGTCTCGCGGATATCGCGTGCCGCCGCGACCGGGTCGGGGTTGCCGTCCGGGCCTTCCGGGTTCACGTAGATGAGGCCCATCTGCACGGCCGCGAGCGGATTCTCGAGGTCACGGTCGCCCGAGTAACGGCTGTTCGGGCCGCCGCTCAGTTCCAGCCAGATCTTTTCCGAACCCCAGTAGACGTCGTCCGGCTCCCACGTGTCGACGCGGCCGCCGGCGAAGCCGAAGGTCTTGAAGCCCATCGATTCGAGCGCGACGTTGCCGGTCAGGATCATCAGGTCGGCCCACGAGATGTTGCGGCCGTATTTCTGCTTGATCGGCCACAGCAGCCGGCGCGCCTTGTCGAGGTTGCCGTTGTCCGGCCAGCTGTTCAGCGGGGCGAAGCGCTGTTGCCCGCCGCCCGCGCCGCCGCGGCCGTCGGCGGTCCGGTACGTGCCGGCGCTATGCCAGGCCATCCGGATGAACAGGCCGCCGTAGTGACCGAAGTCGGCCGGCCACCAGTCCTGCGACGTCGTCATCAGCGCCTGCAGGTCGCGCTTCACCGCCGCGAGGTCGAGCTTCTTGAACGCTTCCGCGTAGTCGAAATCCTTGTCCATCGGATCGGACAGCGCCGAGTGCCGATGCAGGATGTTGAGATTGAGCTGGTTCGGCCACCAGTCCTTGTTCGACGTGCCGCCGGCCGCCGTATGGTTGAACGGACATTTCGATTCGGTCGACATGCTTTTTTCTCCTTTACTTGCTCGTAAGCCCCCACTTGCCGGGCGCGGTTCGTGGAGCATTGCAGGGGGATGAAACGGAACAGGTTGGTCCTGTCGTGCTACGGGGTGTCAGGCGGAGTTGCCTTCGATGCGGGCTGCGGGACTTCGGACATGCAATGCTCCCTCATGGCTGAATGGCGGTGAGTCGGGGGAACACGGAACCGGGACGCCGCGGCACTCATCCGCCATACACACGGTCCGCCAGATACGCGAACGCTATCGGGCGCAGGCTTCGGGCCGCGGCCCTCGCGCGATTTACGACCACGTCGCGCGACGGGATGTTCCGCTGCGCGTGCTGCAATACCGACCGCATCATGACATCCTCCTTTGACATCTGCATTCAGTGTGCAAATCGGACCGCAGATCCAGTGCAATCCATGGAAGTGATTCTATGAATTTCTATCATTAATTTGAATTTGATAAATTTCATCTATTCGATAGGCAAAAATAAACGGGGTCGCTAGACCCCGTCCCTGGCCTGCCTCAGATGCACCGCACCCTGCTCAATTCATCGTCGCCGGCATGTCGAGCTTCGCGACGCCTGGCAGGTCGCACGCCGCGATCGCGTCGCTGATCGCGTCGATCGCCGGCATCCGCGTGAAGCTCTTGCGCCACACCAGCACGACGCGACGATCCGGCACCGGTTCGTTGAACGGCACGTACGACAGCAACTCGGCGTCGGGGCCGTTCGCGCGCGGGCCGACTTCGGCGACCGACATCCGCGGCAGCACCGTGATGCCGACACCGCTCGCGACCATATGGCGGATCGTCTCGAGCGACGACCCCTCGAAGGTCTTCTGGATACCGTCGGCCGTCTGCGAAAAGCGCATCAGCTCCGGGCACACGCCGAGCACGTGGTCGCGGAAACAGTGACCGTTGCCGAGCAGCAGCATGGTTTCCTGCTTCAGGTCCTCGGCGTCGATCTCGTGGCGCTTCTCCCACGGATGGCCGGCCGGCAGCGCGACGACGAACGGCTCGTCGTACAGCGGCCGCACCATCAGGCCGGTTTCGGGGAACGGCAGCGCCATGATCGCGGCGTCGATCTCGCCCTGCTTCAGCAGTTCGAGCAGCTTCAGCGTGTAATTCTCCTGCAGCATCAGCGGCATCTGCGGCACGCGCTGGATCATCTGCTTGACGAGCGTCGGCAGCAGGTACGGCCCGATCGTGTAGATCACGCCCAGACGGAACGGGCCGACGAGCGGGTCCTTGCCCTGCTTCGCGATCTCCTTGATCGCGAAGGTCTGCTCGAGCACGCGCTGCGCCTGCGTGACGATCTGGTCGCCGATCGGGGTCACGCTCACTTCGCTCGCGCCGCGCTCGAAAATCTGCACGTTGAGCTCGTCTTCCAGCTTCTTGATCGCCACCGATAGCGTCGGCTGGCTCACGAAGCATGCTTCGGCCGCGCGACCGAAATGCCGTTCTCGCGCGACCGCGACGATGTACTTCAATTCAGTCAGGGTCATTGTGGGTCAATCAGGATTATACAGGCGATAGGTTTAATTTATACACCCGTTGGCACCGGTTCGCCAAGTTTCTCTGCATCGCGATGCGCCGAATCACCGCCGAACGGCGGCTTCGTATCCGTCCCTGAATGCGCGAATCAGGCCTTCAGATACTGCTCCCGCCCGCCGAGCCAGCGTGCGAGGTGCTGCGTGACCACGTCGGGATACGCGGCGATCAGCCGCGCTGCCGCATCGCGGGCCGGGTCGATCAGCCAGCCGTCGGTCTCGAGGTTCGCGAAGCGCAGCATCGCGGCGCCGGACTGGCGCGCGCCGAGAAATTCGCCGGGGCCGCGAATTTCGAGGTCGCGCCGCGCGATCTCGAAGCCGTCGGTCGTCTCGCGCATCGTCTTCAGCCGCTCACGGCCGGTCAGCGACAGCGGGCCCGTGTACAGCAACACGCAGACCGACGCCGCGGTGCCGCGCCCGACGCGGCCGCGCAGCTGATGCAACTGCGCGAGGCCGAAGCGCTCCGCGTGCTCGATCACCATCAGGGACGCGTTCGGCACGTCGACGCCGACCTCGATCACGGTCGTCGCAACGAGCAACTGCACGTCGTTGCGCGTGAAGGCTTCCATCACGGCCGCCTTGTCGGCCGGCGACAGCCGCCCGTGCACGAGCCCGACCTTCAGTTCGGGCAGTGCCGCAGCCAGCGTCTCGTAGGTCTCCACGGCCGTCTGCAGCTGCAGCGTCTCGCTCTCCTCGATCAGCGGACACACCCAATAGACCTGGCGGCCGGTCAGCGCGGCCTCGCGCACGCGGGCAATCACCTCTTCGCGCCGCGCATCGCCGACGAGGCGCGTCAGCACCGGCGTGCGGCCCGGCGGCAATTCGTCAATCGTCGACACCTCGAGATCCGCGTAATACGTCATCGCGAGCGTGCGCGGAATCGGCGTGGCCGACATCATCAGCTGGTGCGGCTGGAAATCGCGCGCGCCGTTGGCCGCGTTCGCGGCCTTCGCGCGCAGCGCGAGACGCTGCTCGACGCCGAAGCGGTGCTGCTCGTCGACGATCACGAGGCCGAGCCGCGCGAATTCGACCGTGTCCTGGATGATCGCGTGCGTGCCGATCACGAGCTGCGCGGTGCCGAGCGCCGCGGCCTCGATCGCCGCGCGCTTCTCCTTCGCCTTCAGGCTGCCCGCGAGCCAGGCGACCGATACGCCGAGCGGTTCGAGCCACGCGCGCAGCTTGCGCGCATGCTGCTCCGCGAGGATTTCGGTCGGCGCCATCAGCGCGGCCTGGTAGCCGGCGTCGATCGCCTGCGTGGCCGCCAGCGCCGCGACGACCGTCTTGCCGCTGCCGACGTCGCCCTGCAGCAGACGCTGCATCGGATGCGCGAGCGTGAGGTCGTGCGCGATCTCGTCGACGACGCGCGACTGCGCGCCCGTCAGCGTGAACGGCAGCGCCGCGTAGAGACGCGTCGTCAGCGCGTCGGCATCGGTCGCGGTGCGGCGCGGCATCGCGGGCGCCGCGCGCGTGCGGCGCTCCTCGTGCGCACGCTTGAGCGACAGCTGCTGCGCGAGCAGTTCCTCGAACTTGATGCGGGTCCACGCCGGATGCGAGCCGTCCATCAGCGCGGCTTCATCGGAATCGACGCCCGGGTGGTGCAGGATGCGCACGGCCTGCGCGAGCGTCGGCACGCCGAGCGGCTTCAGGTAGTCGCGTTCGATCTCGGGCGGCAGCAGCTCGGGCAGCGGCGTGCGCTCGACCGCGTTCTCGATCGCCTTGCGCAGATAGGCTTGCGACACGCCGGCCGTGCTCGGATAGACGGGCGTGAGCACCTGCGGCAGCGGCGCATCGGCTTCGACGACGCGCACGGCCGGATGCACCATCTCCATCCCGAAGAAGCCGCCGCGCACGTCGCCGCGCACGCGCAGCCGCTGGCCGACCGCCATCTGCTTGACCTGCGAGCCGTAGAAATTGAGAAAGCGCAGCACGAGCTGCTCGCCGTCGTCGTCCTGGATCTTCACGACGAGTTGGCGCCGCGGCCGATATGCGACTTCGTTGTCGAACACCACGCCCTCGGTCTGCGCGATGCCGCCCGGCAGCAGTTCGCCGATCGGCGTGAGCGTGGTTTCGTCCTCGTAGCGCATCGGCAGATGCAGCACGAGATCGATCGAGCGTGTGAGGCCGAGCTTCGCAAGCTTGTCGGCGGTCTTCACGGGTTTGTCGGCAGCCGGCTTCTTCTTGCGCTTCGCGCCGGGCGTACCGGCTGCCCCCGCGTCGTCGCTGCCCGCGCCCGGTTCGACGTCGGGCGCGGCGGCGGCCGGCTGCGCGAGCCGCCCGTCGGCGCCGCGCTTCGGGCCCGCGCGGCGCGGCGCGGCACCGCGCGGCTCGACACTTTGCGCGTGTAACGCAGCATCGTCCGCGTCGAACGGATCGGCGGAATCGGCAACAGCGGCGGAGGAACGGCGTGGTGACACAGGCATCGGATCGTCTGAGTGCTTCGCAAGGCAAGTACAATAGCGGCTTTCACGTCGTCCGAACGAACGACGCCGGCCAGGCCGCGCATCCCGCCATCATAGCGGCTTGCGCGCCCCATTCATGCGTTTCCGCCCTGTCGGCGGCGCCCGCCGGCCGTTTCGAACCAGCCCGCATGTTCACGCTTTCCGATTTCGATTTCAATCTGCCTCCCGAGCTGATTGCGCAAACCGCACTGCCCGACCGCACCGCGAGCCGCCTGCTCGAGGTCGATGGCACCGTCGAGCCCGCGCGCCTCGTCGACCGCCGCTTCGCCGAGCTGCCGTCGTGCATCGCGCCGGGCGACCTGCTCGTGTTCAACGATACCAAGGTGCTGAAGGCGCGCTTCTTCGGCCAGAAGGCCAGTGGCGGCAAGATCGAGGTGCTGATCGAGCGCGTGACCGGCACGCACACCGCGCTCGCGCAGATCCGCGCGAGCAAGTCGCCGGGCGCCGGCACGACGCTGCGCCTCGCCGACGCGTTCGACGTGACGGTCGGCGAGCGCGTCGAGCCGTTCTTCACGCTGCATTTCCCGGAGCCGTGCCTCACGCTGATCGAGCAGCACGGCCGCCTGCCGCTGCCGCCGTACATCGAGCACGACGCCGACGCGAACGACGAGACGCGCTACCAGACCGTCTATGCGAGCAACCCGGGCGCGGTCGCGGCGCCCACGGCCGGGCTCCATTTCGACCAGCCGCTGCTCGACAAGCTCGACGCCATGGGCGTCGAGCGTGCGACGCTGACGCTGCACGTGGGCGCCGGAACGTTCCAGCCGGTGCGCGTCGAGAACATCGCCGAGCACCGGATGCACAGCGAGTGGTACGACCTGCCGCAATCACTCGTCGACAAGATCGCCGCGACCCGCGCGCGCGGCGGCAACGTGATCGCGGTCGGCACGACGTCGATGCGCGCGCTCGAAGCCGCGGCGCGCAGCGCCGACGAAGCGGGCCGCCCGCTCGCGGCGACGCAGGCCGAGACCGACATCTTCATCACGCCGGGCTACGGTTTCCGCGTCGTCGATCGGCTCGTGACGAACTTCCACCTGCCGAAGTCGACCCTGCTGATGCTGGTGTCCGCGTTCGCGGGCGTCGAGACGATCCGCGCCGCGTACCGGCACGCGATCGACGAACGCTACCGCTTCTTCAGCTACGGCGATGCGATGCTGCTCACGCGGCGCGACACGCCGGAGGCGCCGCGCGCGTAAGCGAGGCAGGTGCGAAGACGCACCGGCCCGCGACCGCGCAGCCGCCGTGGCTCCCGTTGTCCCGCTGCGCGCGCTCGGATGGCGCGCGCCCGCTTTTCCCAGCCGCCGGCTTGCCGGCGGCGTTTCCAACATGCGCCGGACTGTTCTCCGGTGGCAAGGAGAATGACGCGATGACCGAAGGTTCATCCCACGATACGCACGCTCCCGTGCAGGACCGCCCGGCCAACGGGCTCGAATTCGAACTGCTGACGACCGACGGCCATGCGCGCCGCGGCCGCGTGAAGCTCAACCACGGCGTGGTCGAGACGCCGATCTTCATGCCGGTCGGCACGTACGGCACCGTGAAGGCGATCCAGCCGCGCGAGTTGCACGAGATCAAGGCGCAGATCATTCTCGGCAACACGTTCCACCTGTGGCTGCGCCCCGGCCTCGAGACGATCGACGCGCACGGCGGCCTGCACGGCTTCATGGGCTGGAACAAGCCGATCCTGACCGACTCGGGCGGCTTCCAGGTGTTCTCGCTCGGCGACCTGCGCAAGATCACCGAGGACGGCGTGACGTTCGCATCGCCGATCAACGGCGACAAGCTGTTCCTGTCGCCGGAAGTGTCGATGCAGATCCAGAAGGTGCTGAACTCCGACATCGTGATGCAGTTCGACGAATGCACGCCGTACGCGACCAACGGCGTGCCGACCACGCACAAGGAAGCGGCCGACTCGATGCGCATGTCGCTGCGCTGGGCGAAACGCTCGCTCGACGAGTTCGACCGGCTCGGCAACCCGAACGCGCTGTTCGGGATCGTCCAGGGCGGGATGTTCGAGGACCTGCGCGACGAATCGCTCGCGGGCCTGTCGGAGCTCGGCTTCCACGGCCTCGCGATCGGCGGGCTGTCGGTCGGCGAGCCGAAGGAAGACATGATGCGCGTGCTGCGCCACGTCGGCCCGAAGCTGCCGGCCAACAAGCCGCACTACCTGATGGGCGTCGGCACGCCGGAGGATCTGGTCGAGGGCGTCGCGAACGGCGTCGACATGTTCGACTGCGTGATGCCGACCCGCAACGCACGCAACGGGTGGCTCTTCACGCGCTTCGGCGACGTGAAGATCCGCAACGCGACGCACAAGAATTCGCTGAAGCCGCTCGACGCGAGCTGCACGTGCTACACGTGCCAGAACTTCTCGCGCGGCTACCTGCACCACCTGCACCGCGTCGGCGAAATCCTCGGCGCGCAGCTCAACACGATCCACAACCTGCACTACTACCTGCAGTTGATGAGCGAGATCCGCGACGCGATCGAGACCCATACGTTCGACGCGTTCCGCCAGCGCTTCGCGGAGGATCGCGCAAGAGGGGTCGACTGACCGGCCGGCGGGCCGCGTGGCTGCGCACCGCTGCCCGCACCGCGCCACGTCACATAGGATGTGTACTAAATATCGCGTCCCGACCGCCAGTTGTGGCCGCCGAATATTACAATTACCTTTCCAAACGCGTCGCAACGGTGCCGTTTCATGCTTTAACAGCTTGATCCGAAAGCGCATTTGCTGCGCCGTTTGCACATGGGGCCGGTGGTAGAATAACCGGCTTAATTTTCGATCTTCCCCTACGGAGAGACCAACGTGCCGTTCATTTCCAATGCCTTCGCGCAAGGTGCCGGTGGCGCCGAATCGAGCCTGATGAGCTTCCTGCCGCTCATCCTGATGTTCGCGGTGCTGTACTTCATCATGATCCGTCCGCAGATGAAGCGCCAGAAGGAACACCGCAACATGCTCGCGGCCATGGCGAAGGGCGACGAAGTCGTCACGAGCGGCGGCCTCGTCGGCAAGGTGACGAAGGTCACCGAAGGCTACATCGGCGTCGAAATCGCCGAAGGCACCGAAATCACCGTGCAGAAGGCTGCGGTCACGACCATTCTGCCGAAGGGCACGATCAAGTCGCTGTAAGGCTTTCACCGAGCGTCCGGCTCCCCGCGTCGTGCCCGCCTGAGAGAGCGGGCCGCCGCGGCGCCGGACGCGACGCTTTCACGCCAACCACCCGTTCGGCCCCCTCATGAATCGTTATCCACTCTGGAAATATGTCGTGATGGTCGTGGCGCTCGCCATCGGCCTTCTGTACACATTGCCCAACTTCTTCGGCGAAGCGCCGGCGGTGCAGGTGTCGAGCGGCAAGGCCACGGTCAAGCTCGACTCGACCACGCTGACCCAGGTCGAATCCGCGCTCGCCTCCGCGCAGATCACGCCGGACGACGTCACCTTCGAGAACACGGCGTCCAACGCGAACATCCGCGTGCGCCTGAAGGACACCGATACGCAACTGCGCGTCAAGGACCTGCTGCAGAAGTCGCTGAACGCCGATCCGAACGATCCGCAGTACGTCGTCGCACTGAACCTGCAAAGCGCGTCGCCGCGCTGGCTGACCGCGCTGCACGCACTGCCGATGTATCTCGGCCTCGACCTGCGCGGCGGTGTCCACTTCCTGCTCCAGGTCGACATGACGGGCGCGCTCACGAAGAAGCTCGACTCCGACGCATCCGATGCGCGCACGCTGCTGCGCGACAAGAACATCCGCGACGGCGGCGTGAGCCGCGTCGACCAGTCCGTCGTCGTCAATTTCAGCGACGCGCAGACGGCGGAAGACGCCCGCAAGGTGCTCGCCGCGTCGGTCACCGAACTGCAATGGGCGACCCAGCCCGGCGGCGGCGGCACGCAAGTCGTCGGCACGTTCACGCCGGCCGTGCAGAAGGCCGTCGAGGACGCCGCGCTCAAGCAGAACCTGACGACGCTCCACAACCGCGTGAACGAACTCGGCGTGTCCGAGCCGATCCTGCAACAGCAAGGCAGCGACCGCATCGTCGTCGAACTGCCGGGCGTGCAGGACACCGCGAAGGCGAAGGACATCATCGGCCGCACCGCGACGCTCGAGGCGCGCCTCGCCGATCCGATCAACACGCACCCGAACCCGAACGACCCCGTGCCGCCGGGCGAGGAGCTGTTCACGCAGGGCAACCAGGCGCCCGTTCTGCTGAAGAAGGAAGTGATCTTCACCGGCGACCGCATCATCGATGCGTCGGCCGGCTTCGACGAACACCAGCGTCCGTCGGTCAACATCCGCCTCGACTCGGCGGGTGGCCGCTCGGTGCGCGCGGTGTCGCGCGAGAACATCGGCAAGCCGATGGCGATGGTGCTGTTCGAGAAGGGCAAGGGGGAGGTGCTGACGGTCGCGACGATCCAGTCCGAACTCGGCGACCGCTTCCAGATCACGGGCCAGCCGACGCCGCAGGCGGCGGCAGACCTCGCGCTGCTGCTGCGCGCCGGTTCGCTCGCCGCACCGATGGACATCATCGAGGAACGCACGATCGGCCCGAGCCTCGGCGCGGACAACATCAAGATGGGCGTCCACTCGGTGATCTGGGGCTTCTGCGCGATCGCCGTGTTCATGATCGCGTACTACATGCTGTTCGGCGTGATCTCGGTGATCGGCCTGTCCGTGAACCTGCTGCTGCTCGTCGCGGTGCTGTCGCTGATGCAGGCGACGCTGACGCTGCCGGGTATCGCCGCAATCGCGCTCGCGCTCGGCATGGCGATCGACTCGAACGTGCTGATCAACGAGCGCGTGCGTGAAGAACTGCGCGCCGGCCAGCCGCCGCAGATCGCGATCCAGGCCGGCTACGCGCACGCGTGGGCGACGATTCTCGACTCGAACGTCACGACGCTGATCGCCGGCCTCGCGCTGCTCGCATTCGGCTCGGGCCCGGTTCGCGCGTTCGCGATCGTGCACTGCCTCGGCATCCTGACGTCGATGTTCTCCGCGGTGTTCTTCTCGCGCGGGATCGTCAACCTCTGGTACGGCGGCCGCAAGAAGCTGAAGTCGCTCGCGATCGGCCAGGTGTGGAAGCCGGAAGGCGCCACGGCTGGCGCCTCGTTCGCCGCGGCTGACGAATCGACCGATACCGCACGCGCCGCGAAGCTCGCCGCACCCGCGAAGGGCAACGCACCGCGCGCCGGCAAGCCGCAGCTGCGCAACCGCGCGCAGCAAGGCGTGTCGACGAAGAAACCGGGCTCGACCCAATAAGGCCCCGGAGACGAAGCCATGGAATTTTTCCGCATCCGTAAAGACATTCCGTTCATGCGGCACGCGCTGGTGTTCAACGTGATCTCGCTGGTCACGTTCCTCGCCGCCGTGTTCTTCCTGTTCCACCGCGGGCTGCACCTGTCCGTCGAATTCACCGGCGGCACGGTGATCGAGGTGCAGTACCAGCAGGCCGCGCAGCTCGAACCCGTGCGCGATACGCTCGGCAAGCTCGGCTACGCCGACGCGCAGGTGCAGAACTTCGGCACGTCGCGCAACGTGCTGATCCGCCTGCAGCTGAAGGAAGGCCTCACGTCCGCGCAGCAGAGCGACCAGGTGATGACCGCGCTGAAGGCGCAGAGCCCGGACGTTACGCTGCAGCGCGTCGAGTTCGTCGGCCCGCAGGTCGGACGCGAACTCGCGACCGACGGTCTCCTCGCGCTCGCGTGCGTGGTGATCGGCATCGTGATCTACCTGTCGATCCGCTTCGAATGGAAGTACGCGGTCGCCGGCATCATTGCGAACCTGCACGACGTCGTGATCATTCTCGGCTTCTTCGCGTTCTTCCAGTGGGAGTTCTCGCTGGCGGTGCTCGCGGCGATTCTCGCGGTGCTCGGCTACTCGGTCAACGAGTCGGTCGTCATCTTCGACCGGATCCGCGAAACGTTCCGCCGCGAACGCAAGATGAGCGTGTCGGAGGTGATCAACCACGCGATCACGACCACGATGTCGCGGACGATCATCACGCACACGTCGACGGAAATGATGGTGTTGTCGATGTTCTTCTTCGGCGGCCCGACACTGCACTACTTCGCGCTCGCGCTGACGGTCGGCATCATGTTCGGCATCTACTCGTCGGTGTTCGTCGCGGGCTCGCTCGCGATGTGGCTCGGCATCAAGCGCGAAGACCTGATCAAGGAAAAGAAGACGGCGCACGATCCGGACGATCCGAACGCGGGCGCGCAGGTTTAAACACCGCGTCGTTTCGGCGGATACCAGAAGGCCGGTCCTGTTGGACCGGCCTTTCTTCATGCGCGAGCCGCGCCCGCTTCCTCCGGCGCGACCGCACGGGCCGTCGGCTACAATCGCTTCACCATCCCGCCCCGCCACCCGTCGAAGCCGCGGTCCTCATGATGCCTGCCACGCGTGTCGTTCATCGCATCGTCGCCTGGAGTACCGGTGCCGCCGCCGCGGCCGCGTTCGTTGCATGCGCATCGGCCGCCCGCGCGCAATCCGCGTCCGCCCCGCCCGCCGCTGCTGCTGCCGCAGCGTCACAACCGTCACCCTGCCCGCCCGACTGGGAACCGCAGCTCTGCGAACTGAAGGCCGCGGTCGAAGTGCTGAAGAAGCAGCACCTGACCGACGTCGACATCGGCGCGTTGCTCGACGCCACAGTGCACGACGGAATCAAGACGCTGCCGTATGCGCGCTTCTTCAACGCAAAGGAGGAACAGCAACGGCGCGACGACGAGCGCCGCGCACGCGACGGCACGCCGGGCATCGGCATCGTGTTCGAGACGCGGCCCGACGGCCTGCACATCATCGACGTGATCCCCGACGCGCCCGCCGAACAGGCCGGCGTGCGGCCCGACGATCTCGTCGTCGCGATGAACGACCGGAGCGTCGTCGGGATCGACAGCAGCGAGGTCGTGAATCTCGCGAAGGGCGACGCGGGCATGCCGCTGAAGCTCACGGTCCGGCGTGGTCCAAACCATTCGACGCTGACCTTCGCGCCGGTCCGCGCAATCGTCCGGCCACACCCGGCAACCGCCAAGCGGCTCGCCGGCGACATCCTGTACACGCGGCTGTCGAGCTTCCCGGAGCCCGCGGTCGGCAACTATATCGACGCGGTGCAGGCCACGCGCCGCACGGGGCCGCCAGTGAAAGGCGTGATCCTCGATCTGCGCATCAACGGCGGCGGCGCGCTGAATGCGGCGATCGGCATCACCGCGCTGTTCGCCGGGCGCGACCGCACCGCGATGGTGACGCTCGAGCGCGACGGCACGAAGCGTCGCCGCTTCACGACCAACTGGCCCGACTACGAACTGCCGGTCATGCACGGCCAGGATCCGCTCGCACCGCTGCAGGCAGACGACTGGTGGCGCAGCGTGCCGCTCGTCGTGCTCGTCGACGGACAGAGCGCGTCGGCCGCCGAAGCGACAGCGGCGGCACTGAAGGACCTCGGCCGCGCGCGGCTGCTCGGGATGCCGACCTACGGAAAGGGGCTCGCGCAGACCGGCGTCGACCTGATCGACGGCACACGCGTCAATTTCACGTTCGCGCGCAACCTGCGGCCGAACGGCTGCCCGATGGACGGTTACGGCGTCGTGCCGGACTGGCTCGTGCCGCCGCGCCACGACTCGGACGTCGACGGCGTGCTGCTGTGGTACCGCGAAGTCGATCTCGCCCGCGCGCCGTATGCGGACCGGCTGGCGCCCGATCCGTTCGCGCAGGTACGCAAGGCACGGCAGAAACTGCGCGAAGCGCGCGTGCGCGAGAAAATCGATACGTCGAAGAGCGCGGCGCTGCCGCAGCGGGAATTCGGCACCGATGCCGACTGGCAGCTCCGGCAGGCGCTTGACGCACTCGCCGGCCGGCCGGTGCAGACCATCGCCGCGCCCGCGCAACTGATGCCGGCGCAGCCGGTATGCGAGCGCGGCAGCGACTGACGCGCCGCCGCGCACCCCGCGTCACCGGAACCCGAACCGTCGGCGCAGCACGATCAGCGCCGCGAGGCTCAGCACGGCCGCGAACATCAGGTAGAAGCTCGGCGCGGTCTTCATCCCGGTTGCGCGGATCAGCCACGCGATGATGAACGGCCCGAAGCCACCGAAGATCGTCACCGCGACGTTATACGCAAGCGACATCCCGGTCGTGCGCGTCTGCACCGGAAACACTTCGGACAGCAGCCCGGGCAGCGCCGCGAAATAGCCGGTCATCAGGAACGCGAGCAGCACCTGCAGCGCGATCAGCGTGCCGAAGCCCGGATGCGCGACCAGGTACGCGAACGCCGGATAGATCAGCACGAGGATGCCGACGGCCGGCGCGAGCATCACGCGCACGCGTCCGTAACGATCCGACCAGTGGCCGACGAGCGGTGCGAACGCCATCTGGATCACGCCGACGACGAGGATCGCGGCAAACGCGGCCGACGGCGCAAGGCCGAGCTGCTTCACGCCGTAGGTCGGCATGAACAGCACGAGATAGGTCGCGACGGTGCCGAGCACCACCACGCCCATCGCGGCGACGAGCCGTGCCTTGTGCGACGCGAACGTGTCGCGCAGCGGGCTCGCGGTGCTTTCGGCGGCGAGGAATTCGGGCGTCTCGTCGACCTTCGAGCGGATGTAGTACGCGACGGGCCCGAGCAGCAGCCCGAAGAAGAACGGGATGCGCCATCCCCACACGGCCATCTGGTCGGCGGTGAGCTGCGCGTTCAGCACGGTGCCGAAGCCGGCGGCAAGCAGCGTCGTGAGCCCCTGGCTCGCGACCTGCCAGCTCGCGAAGAAGCCGCGCCGGCCCGGCACGTGCTCGGCCAGGAACGCGGTCGCGCTGCCGAATTCGCCGCCGGCGGAGAAACCCTGCATCAGCCGCGCGGCGACGAGGATCAGCGGCGCGGCAACGCCGATCGTCTGGTAGGTCGGCAGCACCGCGATCACCAGCGTGCCGGCCATCATCAGCAGGATCGACAGCGTAAGCGCGGCCTTGCGGCCCGCGCGGTCGGCGTACGCGCCGAGCACGATCGCGCCGAGCGGGCGCATGAAGAACGACACGCCGAACGTGCCGAGCGTGAGCAACAGCGACACGGTATCGTTGCCGGCCGGAAAGAACAGCTTCGAGATCGTCACCGCGAAGAAGCCGTAGACGACGAGGTCGAACCACTCGAGCGCGTTACCGATCGACGCGGCGACCACCGCGCGCCACACGCGCGGCGACGAGGCAATGGAGCTGGACTGCGTGACGGCGTGCATCGGCGATCTCCTTGTCGTTGTACGTTGTGTCGGGCGCGCCGATTCTCGCGCCGCGCGCTGCGCCGACGATTATAGGCGCGCAAAAAAAACCGCCGCGCCCCCTGAAAACGGGAGCGCGGCGGCTGGCTCGCGACGGGCCGGCGGCGTGACGCGGCGGCCAGCCCGGCCGCGCGCGTTACTGCTGCTTGACGGCTTCGGCCGTGATCAGCAGCTTCGTCTTCATCTTGAAGCCGTACTGCTTGCCGTAGTCGAGGCCGAAATCGTCGCGGCTGAATTCGCCGACGGCGTCAACGCCGCACACTTCGCGCTTGAGCATCGGATGCGGCATGCACTTGAACGAATCGATCTTCAGCGTGACCGGCTTCGTGACGCCGTGCAGCGTCAGGTTACCGACCACCGACACCGGCTTGTCGCCGTCGAACTTGATGGCGCCCTTGTAGTTCGCCTGCGGGAACTTGGAGACGTCGAAGAACTCAGCCGTCTGCAGGTGCTCGTCGAGCTTCGCGCTGCCCGTGTGGATCGACGCGATGTCGGTCGTCACGTCGACCGTACCGGTCTTCGCCGCGCGGTCGAGCGTCACGGTGCCGCTCG
The DNA here is from genome assembly GCF_003858025.1 of Burkholderia sp. Bp9004. Classification (NCBI taxonomy): domain Bacteria; kingdom Pseudomonadati; phylum Pseudomonadota; class Betaproteobacteria; order Burkholderiales; family Burkholderiaceae; genus Burkholderia; species Burkholderia sp. Bp9004. The sequence continues at coordinate 116,128 of NZ_QTQD01000014.1, forward strand.
ACTTGTCGAACTTGCCGCGCCAGACCGACAGGCCGCCGAAGTGGTCGGCCTCGAAGCTCGGGTACGTATGGCTCGGGTCGAACTGGTACGTCGCGCTGTCAGCGAATGCCGAGAACGACAGCGAAGCGGCCAGCGCGCCCGCGGCGATGATCAGATGCTTTTTCAAATGCTTTCTCCTTGGAACGGCGCCGCGCCCTCGCGCGGCATTCGGGGTGATGCGACAACCCGCCGCTTACTTCGTGGCGACGAGATGAAACTTGATCTGCACTTCGTCGGCGACGATCGACGTGTCCTTCCACTCGCCGGTGCCGACGTTGAACGCCGAACGCTTGATCGGCAGCACGCCGTCGAAGGTCTGCGTCGGGCCGCTCTGCGTGACCGTGACGGGCACCGTGATGGTCTCGGACTTGCCCTTGATCGTCAGCTTGCCGGTCACGTTGTACTTGTTGCCGCCCGCCGGCGCGATCGCCGACGACGCGAAGGTCGCCTGCGGATACGCCTTTGCGTCGAACCAGTCCTTGCCCGCGACCTGGTCGTTGTACATCTTGTCGCCGAGGTCGAAGCTCGCGATGTCGATCGTCATTTGCGCGCTGCCCTGCGCGGCCTTGGCCGGGTCGAACTTCACCTGCGCGGAGAACTTCCTGAATGCGCCTTCGGTCGGCACGTTCATCTGCTTCGACACGGCGGACACCTTGCTCTTCGCGAGATCGACGTCGGCGTGCGCCGCGGCCGACGCGACAAGTGACACCGCGGCGAACGCGGTCAGCATGGAGCGGGAGAAAGACACTTTCATGGGATCCTTCATTTGGCGGAGGGAAGCATCCGCGACAGCAGGCCGTCGCGGTCCAACAACTGGTGCTTGAGCGCCGCGAGCACATGCATGGCGACGAGCGAAAGCAGAATGTAATTCAAAGACACGTGCAGCGTCTTGAAGGTTTCCTTCAGCGCAGGATCGGGATCGATCAGGCGCGGCAGCGGCACGATGCCGAGATAGACGACCGGGATGTTCGACGCGGAGCTGTACAGGTAGCCCGTAACCGGAATCACGATCATCAGCACGTAAAGCAGCATGTGCACGCCGTGCGACACCGCACGCTGCCACGCCGGCGTGCCGCCCGGCAGCGGCGGCGGCAGGTGGGTCGCGCGCCACAGCACGCGCACGACGGCGAGCGCGAACACCGTCACGCCGATCCACTTGTGCCACGAGAAGTACTTGAGCTTCGTTGGCGTGAAGCCGGGGATGTCGGTCATCACCCAGCCGAGTGCGAAGCCGCAGACGATCAGCAGCGCGATCAGCCAGTGCAGCGCGATCGCGGTGTGCGCGTAGCGTGCCGGCGAGGCCGGCGGCGATTTCGATGCCATCATGGATTCCTCAGTTAAGCGAACGGCTGCGCCGGTAAATTCGTCCGACGCTTGTCACGGGCGCCATGCTACCGCAACCTTTTGTCTCGCGCGGACTCCGAGGACAGGCGCGTCAGCCTGCTGACAGGTTTGCGCCATGTTACCGGCCGGTCACCCCGTGACGGGGCGTTGACACGCCGAAAAAGCCGTTTTGGTAAGATTGGCGCGGGTTCCGGCCCTGTCGACGCGTTCCCCACCCGTCGCACAACTGCCTTTTCCATGCAACGACACGACCTGATTGCCTGCCACGAATGCGACGCACTGTTGCATAAACCGCGCCTGAGCGGTCGCGAAATCGCGCGCTGCCCGCGCTGCGACGCACTGCTCTATCGCAACAGCACCACGCAGATCGAGCGCATCAGCGCGCTTGCGGTCGCGGCACTCGTCACGTTCGTCATCGCGCAGGCGTTCCCGATCCTCGAAATGGACCTGAACGGCACCCGCGTGCAGACGACACTGATCGGCGCGATCGACGCGCTGTGGCATCAGGACATGGAGATCGTCGGCGTGATGGTGTTCTGCTCGACCGTGCTGTTCCCGCTCGTCGAGATGGCCGCACTGCTTTACGTGCTGCTGCCGATCCGGCGTGGCGTCGTGCCGCCGGGCCTCAATTTCGTGCTGCGCACGATCCAGCTCGTGCGGCCGTGGGGGATGATCGAGGTGTTCATGCTCGGGATCGTCGTGACGATCGTGAAGATGGTGAGCCTCGCGCGCGTCGTGCCCGACGCGGCGCTGTTCGCGTTCGGCGCGCTCACGCTGATGACCGCCGTCGTGCTGATGTTCGATCCACGCACGCTGTGGGACATCGCCGACGACCTGCGCGCCGGGCGCACGCCCGCCACGCCCGACGGCACCGCTTCGCCGCCGCAAGCGCCCCGCCAATGACGATGCCGACCGCCGCCCGCGAGGGCTACGCCAGCTGCCACGCATGCGGGCTCGTGCAGACGATCGACCATCCGCACGCGCATTGCGCGCGCTGCGGCAGCACGCTTCACTTCCGCACGCCGAACAGCATCACGCGCACCTGGGCGCTGCTGATCGCGGCCGCGATCCTCTATATTCCGGCGAACCTGCTGCCGATCATGCGCACGTCGTCGATCGTCGGCTCGCAGGAGGACACGATCATGAGCGGCGTCATCTATTTCTGGACGTCCGGCGACTGGCCGCTCGCGGTCGTCGTATTCGTCGCCAGTATCCTCGTGCCGATGCTCAAGCTCGGCGTGCTGACGATCCTCGTCGGCACCGCGCAGCGGCGCACCGTGTGGCGGCCGCTGCAGCGCACGCGCCTGTACCGGATCGTCGAGCGGATCGGCCGCTGGTCGATGCTCGACATCTTCGTCGTGACGCTCACCGTCGCGCTCGTCCATTTCCGTTCGCTCGCCGTCATCACGGCCGGCCCCGGCGCGCTCGCGTTCGGCTCGGTCGTGATCCTGACGATGCTCGCGTCGATGCAGTTCGATCCCCGCCTGATCTGGGATCCAGTCGAAACCTCAGGGAAACACCATGAATAGTCCGCAAGGCCCGCAGCAAGACGCGTCCCGGCCGCCCGATCCGGCGATCTCGACGAAAAGCGGCTGGCTGCCGTCGCTCGTCTGGCTCGTGCCGCTGATCGCCGCGCTGATCGGTATCGGCCTCGTGATCAAGTCCGTGCGCGAACGCGGCCCGGAAATCTCGATCAGCTTCCACAGCGCGGAAGGGCTCGAGCCGGGCAAGACGCAGGTCAAGTTCAAGGACGTCGAGATCGGCATGGTCAAGACGATCAAGCTGTCGAAGGACCTGTCGCGCGTGCTCGTCCAGGTGCAGCTGAAGAAGGAAGCCGAGGACTTCGCGGTCAAGGGTTCGCGCTTCTGGATCGTGCGTCCGCGCGTCGGCGCGACCGGCGTGTCGGGGCTCGGCACGCTGCTGTCGGGCGCATACATCGGCGTCGATGCCGGCCACGGGCAGGACACGCAGACCGACTTCACCGGCCTCGAGACGCCGCCGGCCGTGACCGGCGACCAGAAGGGCACGCAATACGTGCTGCGCGGCGATTCCCTCGGCTCGGTCGACATCGGCTCGCCCGTCTACTACCGCCGCGTGCAGGTCGGCCAGGTGGTCGGCTTCTCGCTCGACAAGGACGGCACGGGCGTCACGTTCAACGTGTTCGTCAACGCACCGTACGACCAGTACGTCGGCGTGAACTCGCGCTGGTGGCAGGCAAGCGGCGTCGACCTGCGGCTCGATTCGAGCGGCCTGAAGCTGAACACGCAGTCGCTCGCGACGGTAATCCTCGGCGGCATCGCGTTCCAGACGCCGCCGAACCAGGACAGCGGCGCGACGGCGCCGAACAACACGACCTTCCGCCTCGGCTCCGACGAGACGGACGCGATGCGCGATCCGGACGGCCAGCCGCTGCAGGTCGTGATGAACTTCAATCAGTCGCTGCGCGGGCTCGCGGTAGGCGCGCCGGTCGACTTCCGCGGCATCGTGCTCGGCGAAGTGACGAACATCGGCATCGACTTCGATCCGAAGACCAAGAACTTCCTGATGCCGGTGACGATGAACGTGTATCCGGAGCGGCTCGGCCCGCGCTTCCGCGAAACGATCGAGAGCAAGGGCGAACCGGCCCGCCGCGAGATCGTCGAGCGCCTCGTCAGGCACGGGCTGCGCGGCCAGCTGCGCACCGGCAACCTGCTGACGAGCCAGCTTTATGTCGCGCTCGACTTCTTCCCGAAGGCACCGGTCGTGAAGATCGACGCGGCACGCCAGCCGCTCGAGCTGCCGACCGTGCCGAACACGCTCGACGAACTGCAGCTGCAGGTCGCCGACATCGCGAAGAAGCTCGACAAGGTGCCGTTCGACCAGATCGGCGCGAACCTGAACAGCGCGCTGTCGAACGCCGACAAGCTCTTCAAGCAGCTCGACACGCAGGTCGCGCCGGAAGCGCGCGACACGCTGTCGGCCGCGAAGCAGACCTTCTCGACCGCCGAGGCGACGCTGCAGCAGGATTCGCCGCTGCAGTCCGACGTGCGCGGCGCACTGAAGGAACTCACGCGCACGCTGCAATCGCTGAACGCGCTCGCCGACTATCTGGAGCGCCATCCCGAATCGCTGCTCAAGGGCAAGCCAGGAGATCAACAATGACGACGACACGCGCGAACATCGTCGCGAGCGGCGCGGCGGCAGTCTTCGCCGCGCTTGCGCTCGCCGCGTGCAGCTCGCCGCCCGCGCGGTTCTATACGCTGAGCCCGGCCGACGCGGCCGCGCCCGTGCGTACCGCGCCCGCCAACCCGTCGTTCCTGATCGAGGTGCCGTCCGTCGGCGTGCCCGAGCAGGTCGCGAAGAACCAGCTCGTCGTACAGAAGAACGCCGCGCAGGTCGACGTGCTCGAACAGGAGCGCTGGGCCGCGCCGCCCGCCGATGAAATCCGCCGCGCGTTGTCCGACGACCTCGCCGCGCAACTCGGCACGATCGACGTCGCGAATTCCGCGTATCCGGCCGGCGTGCCCGTCTATCGGATCAGCGTGAACGTGCAGCGCTTCGAGTCGTGGCCCGGCAAACGCGCGGCGATCGATGCGGTATGGAGCGTGCGCGCGCTCGGCACGCAGGCCGTGATGACGTGTCGCACGAGCGTCGCGGAACCGGTCGCCGACGGCTACGACGCGCTCGTCGCGGGCCACCGGCGCGCGCTCGACGTGATCGCATCGCAGGCCGCGTCCGGCGTGCGCGCGATGGCCGCGCGGCGCGGAGCCGCGGCTGCGTCGGTCACCTCGACGACCGCGTCCGGCAAGGCAACGGCCGCCGCGCCCGCCGTGCCTTGCCCGGCCAGTCCGATGCCCGGCAACGATGCGGGTGCGACGGGCAAGTCCGGCGCGTAAGCGCGACGCGCGGGCCGGCGGCCGATGCATGCGCGCGGTACGGCTGCACTCGGCACACGCCGCCCGATAGTCATCGTCGGCATCGATCCGCGTGCGCATGCAACCGCGCACGCGAACCTGCCGCCCTCGCCGCCACTGCCTGCGCTGCTCGGCATCCATCGGCCGAACGGCGGCTTTGCATTGTTTGTCAAAATCCGCCGGAACCGGCACCATGCAACGCGGTCGGCTTGCGTTTTCGCGCCCGATTGACGATCCTACGCACTTTCCGGCTCGCGCCGCTCGTCGCGCGCGCACGCCGGCGGCGATCCGCCAGTCGTATCCGGTCCGATCGCCGCGTCTGCCGGGGCGCGCGTGCGATCCGCGTGGTCCGCACCGGGGCAGCCGCATCGCGGGTCGCCGCGCATCGTCTGCGCCCCCCGACCAGCCTCACCGTTCTCCCCGGCGCCGCGCCGTGTTCCGGCCGGCATCCCGAACCCGCCCGTCCAGGGCTTTCGCTATTCCGTTTATGTTTCGTTCCCTGACGACCCTGATCAAGAAGTGGCGCGCGTCGCGCAATGCGGGCCACCAGCTCGATGCGCTGCTTGCGCATGCCGACGCGGAGGCGTCGTACGCCGAACGCAGCGAATGGCTGATCGAGCTCGCGCACTGGCTGCGCCGCAACGGCGCGATGCAGGTCGCGCACGACACGCCGGCCGAACGCGACGCCGACGCGCGCGCGTATCCGGCGCACGCGCGGCTGCGCTACCTGTTCCACGTGCTCGACCGCAATCCCGCATGGAAATCGCACGCCGCGCGCATCCTGCGCGGGATTCTGCGCGAATGCGACGGCATCTCGCTGCTGTGCGACGCGGGGATGCCCGTACATTCCGGCTTCTTCGGCGCGCTGTTCGAGCGCATCGACGCGTCGCTGATCCCGCCCGCGCCGAACCGCCGCGAACTGACGGCGCTGTTCACGCTGATGTTCCCGGCACCCGGGGACGCGCAATGGATCGACGCGCTGCCCGATGACCTGCTCGCGCGCCTCGCCGAGCTGTTCTCGTTCGACGTCACCGACGAAGAGCGCCACGAGCCCGGCTCGTTCTCGCGCGACCTGCTGGCCGCGCTGCACAACCTGACCTGCCAGATCAGCTCGACCGGCCTGTCGCAGACGGTGCGCAGCCGCCTGTCCGACGACGACGCGCACAAGCCGCTCGAAACGCAGCCGTTCTATCGGCTCACGCGCGCGATGCTCGCGGTCGAGACCGCGCACGCGGCCGTCGAGGACGGCGGTGACCCGAGCAAGCTGCTTCATGAGGTGAACTACCTGCGCGTGCTGCTCGACGAATGCCGGATCGCCGTCGACGATGTGTTCGCGCACCTGTACCGCAACGGCGTGTCGGTCGACATCGTGTTCCAGGTCGAACGGATGCGCATGCGCATCCTGCGCGCGGAAATGCTGCTCAACGCGTGGATGGCACGCGACGACCTGCGCGGGATGGCGCGCCTGACGGCCGAACTCGTCGACGCGAACCAGAACAGCCAGAGCGTGTCGCACCTCATGCGCAGCAACTTCTCGCTGTTCGCGCGCAAGCTCGTCGAGACCAACGCGGACACCGGCGAGCACTACATCTCGCGCGGCCGCGCCGAGTACCTGAAGATGCTGCGGATGGCCGCGGGCGGCGGGCTCGTCACCGTCGTGACCGTGTGCGTGAAGTTCGCGATCACCGGCGCGCACCTGCAGTCGATGCTCGAAGGGTTGCTCGCGGGCGTCAACTACGCGGCGAGCTTCATGCTGATGCACTTCCTGCATTTCACGCTCGCGACCAAGCAGCCCGCGATGACCGCGCCGACGCTCGCGCGCGAGCTCGACGACACCGGCCACGAGGAAGGCGTGAAGACGTTCGTCGCGTCGGTGATCGCGCTGATCCGCACGCAGGCCGCGGCGATTTCCGGCAACGTGCTCGTCGTGCTGCCCGTGTGCCTGCTCGTGCAGCTGTTCGCCGGCAACCTGCTGCACGCGAACCTGATCTCGCCGGAGAAGGCGCACGCGACGCTGCACTCGTTCTCGCTGCTGGGCCCGACGCCATTCTATGCGGCGCTCACGGGCGTGCTGCTGTGGGCGTCGAGCCTGCTCGCGGGCTGGGCCGACAACTGGTTCGTGCTGCATCGGGTCGGCGACGCGCTCACGTACAACCGGCGGCTGCGGCTCACGCTCGGCGCGTCGGGTGCCGCGAAACTCGCGCACTTCTGTCGCTCGAACGTCGCGGGCGTCGTCGCCAACGTGGGTCTCGGCCTGATGCTCGGCCTGATCCCGGCGATCGTCACCGTGTTCCTGTTCCCGTTCGAGGTGCGCCACGTGACGCTGTCGGCCGGGTCGATCGGGATCGCGCTCGGCGTGCTCGGCAAGGGCGCGCTCGGCACGCCCGAGCTGTGGTGGGCCTGCGCCGGCGTCCTGAGCATGGCGATCCTCAACGTGCTCGTGAGCTTCGCGCTCGCATTCACGATGGCCGTGCGCTCGCGCAGCCTGCGCCGCACCAAGGTGCGCGCGCTGGTCGGCGCGATCGTCCGCACGGTGCTGTCCAAGCCGTCCGCGCTGTTCTGGCCGGCCGGTGCACCGGCCGCGCGGGCCGGCCAGCCAGGCGCTCACTGACCGTCCGACGGCGGCGCGCAGCCCGAGGCGGGCGTCGCCGCGCGGGCCTGCCGGCTCGCCGTCGGGCCCGGCGCACCGGCACCGGCGCGCCGAATCGGATGCAACGCCGGCTCCGGCCGCCCGCGCCGCGTACAATAGTGGACTTTTGCACGTCCTCACCCGCCTTATGTCCTCGCCCACCCTGTACGAATTCTTCGCTCCCTGCCCGCGCGGCCTCGAAGCGGCGCTTGCCGCCGAGCTGGCCGAAATCGCCGGCCGACATCTGGACGGCGCGCCGTTCACCGCGGGCGCGCAGGTGCCGGGCGGCGTTCATTTCCGCGGCGGCTGGACCGGCGGCATGGCCGCGAACCTCCATTCGCGAATCGCGAGCCGGATCCTGCTGAAGATCGCGCACCGCCCGTACCGCAACGAACAGGACGTCTACGCACTCGCGCTCGAGCAGCCATGGGAGCGCTGGTTCGCATCGACGCAGACGCTGCGCGTCGACATCACCGCGATCAAGTCGCCGCTGAAGAGCCTCGAATTCGCGACGCTGCGCGTGAAGGACGCGATCTGCGACCGGATGCGCGACAAGACCGGCGCACGCCCGAGCATCGACACCGGCGCGCCGGACGTGCGCGTGTTCGCGTTCCTGACGGCCACCGATTGCACGCTGTACCTCGATACGTCGGGCGAGCCGCTGTTCAAGCGCGGCTGGCGCCTCGACAAGGGCGCGGCGCCGCTGCGCGAGAACCTCGCGGCCGGCATCTTGCGCCTGACGGGCTGGACGCCCGGCACGCCGCTGTATGACCCGATGTGCGGCAGCGGCACCTTCCTCGCGGAAGCCGCCCAGATCGCGCTCGGCGTCGCACCGGGCGTCGAGCGCCGGTTCGGCTTCGAAAAGCTCAAGCAGTACGACATCACCGCATGGCAGGGCCTGAAGGTCGCGGCGCTCGACGCGAAGCGCGCGGCGCGCGGCAAGCGCGATTCGCTCGGCGTGTACGGCAGCGACATCTCGGGCGACATGCTCGAGAAGGCGCGCGCAAACCTCGAACGTGCGGGCGTGCCGTCGGTATGGCTCAAGCAGGTCGACGCGCGCGGGATGACGCCGCCGTGCGACGGCCCGGGCATCATTCTCGCGAACCCGCCGTACGGCGAGCGGATCGAGGTGCGCGGCCGCAGCGCGCGCGGCGAGGTGCGCGAGACGGGCCGCAACCGCGGCAACGACGACGCATTCCGCCGCACGCACACCGACGCACCGGACAGCGAATTCTTCAACGCGCTCGGCGATGCGCTCAAGCAGCGCTTCACGGGCTGGCAGGCGTTCCTGCTGACGTCGGACCGGTCGCTGCCGGGCCTGCTGCGCCTGCGCGAATCGGCGAAGACGCCGCTGTTCAACGGCGCGCTCGAATGCCGGTTGTTCCGCTTCGACCTGATCGCCGGCAGCGTGAAGGCACGCCCCGCCGCGCCGGAAGGCGACGCCTGACACGCGAGACGGCCGCCGCGGCCGCCTGCTGACACCCACACGACGCCCGGCCTGAGCCGGGCGTTTTTCTTTCCACCGCCCCCACGCGGGCGGTGCCCGCGTGCCGCGCCGCCACCCGCGCGCCGATGCGGTTCCCGCACCGCCCTTACCCGCCAAAGCCGTCAGGCCCCCCTTTTGTCAGCACCGCCACGACTACTGACAGCACGCTGTCAGCAGCACCCGATCACACTGCAATCCCGGCGCAATGCAAGGCTGGTTTCCATCAAGAACCCGAACAACAAGGAGCTCGTCATGACGTCCGCAACTGCAGCAGCAACCGAAACCGCAACCCTGGAACGCGCGATCGCGTGGTTCGACATCCCGTCCCTCGATTTCGACCGGGCGATCCGTTTCTACGAAACCGTGCTGCAGACGACGCTGCAACGCGAAGTCATCGGCGGCGTGCCGATGGCCGTGTTCGATCACGAAGCGTCGAGCACGGGCGGCAGCATCGTGTTCGATCCGCAGCAGATGAAGCCGAGCGCCAACGGCGTGCTCGTGTACCTGAACGCCGGCGAATCGGTCGTCGCGGCGCTCGAACGCGCGAAACGCGCGGGCGGCGTCGTGCAAGGCTCGGTCGTCGAGTTGCCGAACAACTACGGCTACATCGGCTACCTGATCGATACCGAAGGCAACCGCGTCGGCCTGCACGCACCGAAATGCCACTGAGCGCGTCTACGATCCGGCCGGCGCGGCGCTATCATCGCGAAGTCCCCGTAGCCGTTGGAGTCGAGGTTCAGCCATGACGCGCCGTGCCGACCGCCTGTTCCAGATCGCCGAGCTGCTGCGCGGGCGTCGTCTCACGACCGCGCAGCAGCTCGCCGACTGGCTGTCGGTGTCGCCGCGCACGGTCTATCGCGACGTGCGCGACCTGCAACTGTCAGGGGTGCCGATCGAAGGCGAAGCCGGCATCGGCTACCGGCTGAACCGCAACGCGAGCCTGCCGCCGCTCACGTTCACCGCCGAGGAGCTCGCGGCACTCGCGGCCGGCGCGCGGATGCTCGAGACCTGGGGCGGCGCGCGCTTCGCGGGCGGCGCGCGTTCGGCGCTCGCGAAGATCGCGTCGGCGATGCCGGCCGACAAGCGCACCGCGCTCGATCGCCTGCCGGTGTTCGCGCCCTCGTTCCACATCGACGAGACATTCTGCGCGAAGGTCGACGCGATCCACCAGGCGGTCGACACGCATCACATCGTCAGCTTCGACTACCGCGACCGGCTCGGCGCGCACACGAAGCGCCGCGTGTGGCCGCTCGGGCTCGTCTACTGGGGCGGACGCTGGACGATCGGCGCGTGGTGCGAGCTGCGCGACGACTTCCGCACCTTCGACATCGCGCGGATGGGCGACATCACCGTGCACGAGCAGTTTCCGGACATGGAAGGCCGGCGCATCGCCGACTACATGCGGATCGCGGAAGCGCCGATGCGCTGACGCGCGCCGCCGCCATTCGCATGCCGGGGCGGCCGCGCCCCGGCAACGCCCGTCATTCCCCGAACACGACTGACCGCTTCGGCCGCTCGTCGACGTGCAGCGAAAACACGTCGGGGCGCGCATAGTGTCCGACCACGTCGAAGTCGTAACGCGCACGCACGAGCTCGTCCGTATCGATGCGCGCGGTCACGAGCCCGGCCTCGCCGATCAGCGGCTCCGTCAGCAGGTCGCCGAGCGGCCCGACGATCACGCTGCCGCCGCGGATCAGCGGCCGCTCGGGATCCCAACCCGGCACGTCGATGCCGAGCGCACACGGCGACGGCTGCACCTGGCAGGCGCTCACGACGAAGCAGCGCCCTTCGTGCGCGATGTGCCGCATCGAGCTTTGCCACAGGTCGCGCTCGTCGACGGTCGGCGCGCACCAGATCTGCACGCCTTTCGCATACATCGCGCAGCGCAGGAGCGGCATGTGGTTCTCCCAGCAGATCGCGGCGCCCGCACGGCCCGCGGCCGTGTCGACCACCGGCAGTGTCGAGCCATCGCCCTGCCCCAAATCAGCCGCTCGGTGCCGGTCGGCATCAGCTTGCGGTGCTTCGCGACGAGCCCGTCGCGCGGATCGAAGAACAGCGCCGTGCAGTACAACGTGCTGCCGCCGCGCTCGATCACGCCGATCACCAGGCTCGCGCCCGTGCGCTGCGACAGCGCGGCCAGTTCGTCGGTTTCGGGGCCCGGCACGTCGATCGCCTGCGCGGCATAGCGCGCATACGCGTCGCGGCCCTCGGGCAGCCGGTAGCCGAGCCGCGTGCCGAAGATCTCGCCCTTCGGATAGCCGCCGAGCACGGCCTCTGGCAGCACGACGAGCGACGCGCCGCTGTCGCGGATCGCGGCTTCGTAGCCGAGGATCGTGTCGAGCGTGGCGCGCGTGCCGGCGGGCGATGCGCCGATCTGCAGCGCGGCGATAACTGAGGTGGACATGAAAGCGTCTCCGGTGACTGAGTGACGCCATCTTTATCGATATCATTTCATCGATCAAATCGATAAAACGATAACTGACATGAATACGGATGATATCGTCGGGCTCGACCTGAACCTGCTGAAGGTGTTCGAGGCGCTGTACGAGGAAGGCGGCGCGAGCCGCGCGGCGCTGCGGCTCGGCCTCACGCAATCGGCGGTAAGTGCGGCGCTCGCGCGGCTACGCGTGATCTACGCCGATCCGCTGTTCGTGCGCACCGGCCGCGGGCTCGCGCCGACGCCGCGCGCGGACGAACTGAAGCCGATCCTCTCCGATGCGCTCGACCGCTGCCGCGCAAGCCTCGCGATCGCGGCCGACGGCGGCGAACGGGTCGGCCGTACGATCTCGATCGGCCTGTCGGACGACTTCGAGATCGCGCTCGGCCGCGCGCTGATCGACGCAGTCGCAAGCGAAGCCCCGGGCATCCGGCTGATCTTTCGGCAGACGCACAGCGGTATCGCGGGCGACGCGCTGCTGCGGCACGGCGTCGATCTCGCGATCGCGTCGGGCGGGTTCTCGGCGAACGGGCTGAGCCGGCGCGCGGTCGCGACGGGCGGCTACGCATGCCTCATCGATCCGGCCGGCCGCGCGCACGCGCCGCGCACGCTCGTGCTCGCCGATTTCGTGCAGCGCGATCACCTGCTCGTGTCGTCGGGCGGCGTGATCGGGATCGTCGACGAAGCCCTGGCCGCGCTCGGCCACAAACGGCGCGTCGCGGCGTCAACCACGCATTTCGCGGCGCTGCCGTACCTGCTCGCCGGCTCCGACGCGGTGGCCACGATACCGGCGCATGCGGCTCGCGCGATCGCGCAGTCGACGTCGCTGCGCGCGCTCGCGTGCCCGGTCGAGCTGCCGGGCTACCCGGTGGAAATCGGCTGGCGCACGAGCACGCAGCGCGACCCGGCGATCGTGCGCGTGCGGGATACGATCGCCGCCTGCGTCGCGACGATCGTCGCCCCGTGAAAAACGGGGCGCGATTCGACTCGTGACGATCGGACCTTCCGCCCCCCCCCGGCTGGCCTCCAGCCGAGGCGGGCGGCGCCCATGCGCGTCACGGCAATCGGGAAGACCCGTTGCCGCCGCAAAGAACGACCGGGGTCGGATTCGTCTAACCAGACGGCCGGCAGCGTCCGGGCGCAACCGGTAAAATGCCGAACCATGAAACCCGAAATCTGGACCCCGCATGTGACCGTCGCGGCGCTCGTCGAGCGCGCCGGTCGCTTTCTCGTGATCGAGGAAGAAACCTCGACGGGCCTGCGCATCAACCAGCCGGCCGGCCATCTCGAAGCCGGCGAGACTCTCGCCGACGCCGTGATCCGCGAAACGCTCGAGGAAACCGCGCATCCGTTCGTACCCGACGCGCTCGTCGGCGTCTATCTCGCGCACTACGACCGCCCCGGCAGCGCCGGCGCGACCTATCTGCGCTTCACGTTCTGCGGCACGGCCGGCGAGCCGGTGCCGGGCCACATGCTCGACGACGGCATCGTCCGTACGCTGTGGATGAGCGCCGACGAACTGCGCGCGTGCAGCGAGCGCCATCGCTCGCCGGCGGTGATGCGCTGCGTCGACGACTATCTCGCCGGGCGGCGCATTCCGCTCGATTTCGTGCACACGCATTCGGTCGCGCCGCGCCCGGAAGCATTCGACCGTCAGGCGGTAAACAAATGAGCAAGCGCCGTGTAGTAGTGGGCATGTCGGGCGGCGTCGATTCGTCGGTGACCGCGTGGCTGCTGAAGGAACAGGGGTACGACGTGGTCGGCCTGTTCATGAAGAACTGGGAAGACGACGACGACGGCGAATACTGCTCGACGCGCCAGGACTGGATCGACGTGGTGTCGGTGGCCGATCTGATCGGCATCGACGTGGAAGCCGTGAACTTCGCGGCCGAATACAAGGACCGCGTGTTCGCCGAATTCCTGCGCGAATACTCGGCCGGCCGCACGCCGAACCCGGACGTGCTGTGCAACGCAGAGATCAAGTTCAAGGCGTTCCTCGACCACGCGATGTCGCTCGACGCGGAAATGATCGCGACGGGCCATTACGCGCGCGTGCGCGAGCGCGACGGTCGCTTCGAACTGCTGAAGGCCTTCGATCATACGAAAGACCAGTCGTACTTCCTGCACCGGCTGAACCAGGCGCAGCTGTCGAAGACGATGTTCCCGCTCGGCGAGATCCCGAAGACGAAGGTGCGCGAGATCGCCGCGCAGATCGGCCTGCCGAACGCGAAGAAAAAGGACTCGACAGGCATCTGCTTCATCGGCGAACGGCCGTTCCGCGACTTCCTGAATCGCTATCTTCCGACGAAACCCGGCCCGATGAAGACGCCCGACGGCAAGGTGGTCGGCGAGCACATCGGCCTCGCGTTCTACACGTTCGGCCAGCGCAAGGGCATCGGCCTGGGCGGCAGCAAGGACGGCAGCGGCGAACCGTGGTTCGTCGCGGCGAAGGACATCGCGGCGAACACGCTGTACGTCGTGCAGGGCCACGACCACCCGTGGCTGCTGTCGCGCGAGCTCGTCGCCGGCAACGTGAGCTGGGTCGCGGGCGAGCCGCCGGCCGAAGGCTTTTCGTGCGGGGCGAAGACGCGCTATCGTCAGGCCGATGCGGCCTGCAGGTTCGGCCGGGCCGCGCTCGGCCGGGCCGCGCTCGGCCGGGCCGCGCTCGGCGGGGCCGACGGCGAGCGCTTCTCGCTCGCGTTCGACGACGCGCAATGGGCGGTGACGCCCGGCCAGTCGGCCGTGCTGTACGACGGCGAGATCTGCCTCGGCGGCGGCATCATCGAGTTCGCGGCCACCGGCCAGCCCGGCCAGGCCGTCCCGGCGGCAGCCCACGCGGGCGCGCTCGCCGAAGCACGCTGACATCCATTCGGTTTAGACTTGCGGCACGCCGCGCCCGGCGGAATACGATTCCGTCGCGGCCGGTGCGCCGCCGCGCAGCGTACGCATGGCGGCATTTCAAGATTCTTGCGGAGCCCCCCCCATGCTTTCCAGACGCTACCTCGCAATGTGGTGCGCCGTGCTGCTGCTCGTTGCCGTGGCCGCACTCGCGTCGATTCACGTGCTTTCCTGGCTGTGGATCATCATCCCCGTCGCCCTCGTCGCCCTCGGCCTGTACGACCTGAACCAGGACCGTCACGCGATCCTGCGCAATTACCCGCTCTGGGGTCATTTCCGCTTCCTGTTCGAGTTCATCCGCCCCGAGATCCGCCAGTATTTCGTCGAGGACGACACCGACGAGAAGCCGTTCTCCCGCGCGCAGCGCAGCCTCGTCTATCAGCGCGCGAAGAACGTCGCCGACAATCGCCCGTACGGCACCGAGCTGAACGTGAAGGCCGTCGCGCACGAATGGATCAGCCACTCGCTCGCGCCGACGAAGCTTCCGAACCATGACTTCCGCATCCGGGTCGGCGCGAACCGCGCGCAGCCGTACGACATCTCGATCTTCAACATCTCGGCGATGAGCTTCGGCTCGCTGTCCGCGAACGCGATCCGCTCGCTGAACCTCGGCGCGAAGAAAGGCGGATTCGCGCACGACACCGGCGAAGGCTCGCTGTCGAAGTACCACCGTGAGCACGGCGGCGACATCATCTGGGAAATCGCATCCGGCTACTTCGGCTGCCGCAACGAAGACGGCACGTTCAACCCGGACAAGTTCGCGAAGCAGGCCGCCGATCCGCAGGTGAAGATGATCGAGATCAAGCTGTCGCAAGGCGCGAAGCCGGGCCACGGCGGCGTGCTGCCGGCCGCGAAGATCACGCCCGAGATCGCCGAGACGCGCGGCGTGCCGATGGGCAAGGACTGCATCTCGCCCGCGACGCACTCGGAATTCTCGACGCCGCGCGGTCTGCTCGAATTCGTCGAGCGGCTGCGCACGCTGTCGGGCGGCAAGCCGACCGGCTTCAAGCTGTGCATCGGCCATCCGTGGGAATTCTTCGGGATCGCGAAGGCGATGATCGAGACGGGCATCGTGCCCGACTTCATCGTCGTCGACGGCGCGGAAGGCGGCACCGGCGCGGCGCCGCTCGAATTCACCGACCATGTCGGCGTGCCGCTGCAGGAAGGGCTGCTGCTGGTGCACAACACGCTCGTCGGGATCGGCGTGCGCGACCGCGTGAAGATCGGCGCGAGCGGCAAGATCATCACCGCGTTCGACATCGCGCGCACGCTCGCGATCGGCGCGGACTGGGTGAATTCGGCGCGTGGCTTCATGTTCGCGGTCGGCTGCATCCAGGCGCAGCACTGCCACACCGACCGCTGCCCGACCGGCGTCGCCACGCAGGACCCGGTGCGCCAGCGCGCCATCGTCGTGCCCGACAAGGCCGAGCGCGTGTACAACTTCCATCGCAATACGCTGCATGCACTGCAGGAACTCGTGCAGGCGGCCGGCCTGGGCCATCCGTCCGAGCTGCGCGCGCATCACATCGTGCAGCGCGTCGCGCCGCACGAGGTGCGGCTGATGTCGCAGTTGCTGAAATACCTGAAGCCCGGCGCGCTACTCGACGGCCAGACCTGCGGCTATACGCTGTACGACAAGTGGTGGCCGATCGCGCGCAGCGATTCGTTCGTGCTCGGCGAAACCGTTTACACGTCGATCGAGTAACGCGCGATCGCCCGCCGCCGGAGGCGGCTCGCCAAAAGGAAAGCGCCCCGCGGGGCGCTTTCGTTTGTCTGTCCGATTCGCCGCCGGCGGCCGGTCAGCCTTGCGGCAGCGTGTCGACGAACGTCTGCCGCTGCGACAGCTTCACGAAATGCTTGTCGAGGTTCGGATGGCGATCGCGCCAGTCGAGTTCGGGCATCCGGAAGTCGAGGTAGCCGAGCGCGCAGCCGAGTGCGATGTCGGCGAGCGTGTAATGATTGCCGACGCACCACGTCTTGCCGCCGAGGCCCTGCGACATCGCGACGAGCGCGTCGTCGATCTTGCGCTGTTGGCGCGCGATCCAGCTCGCGCTGCGCTGCGCTTCGTCACGCAGCGTGTGTTCGAGACGAATCGCCACAGCCGCGTCGAGCACGCCGTCACCCAGCGCTTCCCAGCAACGCACTTCGACACGCTCACGCCCCGACGGCGGAATCAGCTTGCCGACCGGCGACAGCGTATCGACGTATTCGCAGATCACGCGGGAATCGAACACCGCGGCACCATCCTCCATCACGAGACACGGGACCTTGCCGAGCGGATTCGATGCATGAATGTCCGTCTCCGGCGCCCACACGTTCTCGAGCTCCAGCTTGTAGTCGATCTTCTTTTCAGCAAGCACGATTCGCGCCTTTCGGACGTACGGGCTGCTGAGCGAACCGATTAATTTCATCATCTGCCTTTTTAAGGGAACCGCCGAGAGTATACGTTGTCGCCGATCATAACCGGCCGGCGT
Source organism: Burkholderia sp. Bp9004 (assembly GCF_003858025.1). Taxonomy (NCBI): domain Bacteria; kingdom Pseudomonadati; phylum Pseudomonadota; class Betaproteobacteria; order Burkholderiales; family Burkholderiaceae; genus Burkholderia; species Burkholderia sp. Bp9004. The sequence goes on from NZ_QTQD01000014.1 coordinate 133,328, forward strand.
GGCCGGGCAGAAAATCGCCCGTCCAGCCTGTGGATGGTTTGCAACAACCGTCGCCGAGCCCCGCCCGGCGCGGCTTGCCGCCGCGCCTCTCACACGCCGCGTCCGGCGGCGCTACAATCGCACGATGAATGCGCCCCTCGATACCGCCATCGCCGTCGACGTCTACCGCCAGCGCCGTGAACGCGTGCTTGCCGCACTGCGCGCAGCGGGCGGCGGCGTCGCCATCGTTCCCACCGCGCCGGAAATGCTGCGCAACCGCGATACGGCCTTCCCGTACCGACATGACAGCTACTTTTACTACCTGACGGGCTTCACCGAGCCGGATGCCATGCTCGTGCTGAACGCGGCCGGGTCGCACGGCGCGCCGGAATCGGTCCTGTTCTGCCGCGCGAAGAATGCCGATCGCGAGATCTGGGAAGGTTTCCATTACGGGCCCGAGGCCGCGCGCGATGCATTCGGCTTCGACGCGGCCTACGCGGTCGACGTGATCGACACCGAAATGCCGCGCCTGCTCGCCGATGCGGGCACCGTGCACTACCGGTTCGGTGCCTCGGCCGAGTTCGACCGCCAGCTCGCCGGCTGGATCGATGCGGTGCGCGCGCAAGCGCGCACGGGTGTCGCCGCGCCGGACGCGCTGCTCGACCTCACGCCGCTCGTCGACGACATGCGGCTCGTGAAGGACGAACACGAGCTCGCGATCATGATGCGTGCCGCGCACATCTCCGCGCTCGCGCACCGTCGCGCGATGCAGGTGTGCCGCCCGGGGATCCGCGAATACGAACTCGAGGCCGAGCTGCTGTACACGTTCCGCAGGCATGGCGCGCAGGCGCCCGCGTACGGCTCGATCGTCGCGGCCGGCGCGAACGCATGCGTGCTGCACTACCCCGCCGGCAACGCGACCGCGCGGGACGGCGATCTGATCCTGATCGATGCCGCGTGCGAACTCGACGGCTACGCGTCGGACATCACGCGCACGTTTCCGGCCAACGGGCGCTTCTCGCCCGCGCAGCGCACGCTGTACGACATCGTGCTCGGCGCGCAGCAGGCTGCGATCGATGCGACGCGCGCGGGTGTACCGTTCGAGGCACCGCACGACGCGGCCGTGCGCGTGCTGGCGCAAGGGCTGCTCGACACGGGCATCATCCCGAAGACGCGCTTCTCGAACGTCGACGACGTGATCGCCGAGCGCGCATACGCACGCTTCTACATGCACCGCACTGGCCACTGGATCGGCATGGACGTGCACGATTGCGGCGACTACCGCGAGCGGCTCGCCGCGCGCGACGCCGACGGCGCGTTGCCGTGGCGCACGCTGAAACCCGGCATGACGCTTACCGTCGAGCCGGGCCTGTACGTGCGGGCAGCCGATGACGTACCGTCCGAATACTGGAACATCGGCATCCGCATCGAGGACGACGCGATCGTGCGCGAGCACGGTTGCGAGCTGATCACACGCGACGTGCCGGTGGCGGCTGCCGAGATCGAGGCGCTGATGCGCGCGGGCGCGGCGCACGGCGCGTGAGCGTGCCGCAGGTTGCCATCGCCCCGCTGTCGAGCCACCGTCGACTCGCTGTTGACCCGCCGTTGACCCGCTGTTGACCCGCTGTTGACCGTTACCCCGTTTCACGAACACTGATGACGACCGCTTCCTCCCCGGCCACGCCGGACTACGATCTCGCCATCGTCGGCGCGGGCCCCGTCGGGCTCGCGCTCGCCGGCTGGCTCGGCCGACGCAGCGCGACGCAGCACGCGTCGATCGCGCTGATCGACGCTCGCGAGCCGGCAGCGAGCGCGAACGACCCGCGCGCGATCGCCGTATCGCACGGCAGCCGCGTGCTGCTCGACACGCTCGGATGGCCGGGCGACGCGACGCCGATCGAACACATCCACGTGTCGCAGCGCGGCCATTTCGGCCGCACGCTGATCGACCGCGACGAGCACGACCTCGCCGCGCTCGGCTATGTAGTGCGCTACGGCTCGATCGTGCAGGCGCTCGCGCAGGCCGTGCGCGGCACGCGCGTCGACTGGCTCACGTCGACCACCGCACGCACGCCGCGACAGGACGCCGACGGCGTCACGCTGACACTCGACGGCCCGCAAGGCGAGCGCACGCTGCGCGCGCGCATCGTCGTCAACGCCGAAGGCGGGCTGTTCCACGAACAGCAGGCCGATACGGGCAAGCATCGCCGCGACTACGGTCAGACCGCGATCGTCGGCACGGTCACGGTCTCGGCACCGCGCCCGAACGTCGCATGGGAACGCTTCACGCACGAAGGCCCGCTCGCGCTGCTGCCGCTCGGCGGCCCGCGCCAGGCCGAGTATTCGCTCGTGTGGTGCTGCACGCCCGACGAAGCGGCCCGCCGTGCCGCCCTTCCCGACGACGCGTTCCTGCGCGAACTCGGCGCTGCCTTCGGCGAGCGGATGGGGCAGTTCGTCGCGATCGCGGGGCGCGCATCGTTCCCGCTCGGGCTGAACGCGGCACAAACGCTCGTCAACGGGCGCATCGCGATCGTCGGCAACGCCGCGCAAACGCTGCATCCGGTCGCCGGCCAGGGGCTCAACCTCGGGCTGCGCGACGCGCATACGCTCGTCGACGCGCTGTCCACGCAAGGCTTCGAAGCGACCGCGCTCGCAACCTTCAACGCGCGGCGTGCGCTCGACCGGCGCTTCACGATCGGCGCGACCGACACGCTCGCACGGCTGTTCACGGTCGACAGCGGCCCCATTCCGCTGTTGCGCGGCGCGGCCCTCACCGCGCTCGAATTCGTACCGCCGCTCAAGAAGGCGATCGCGCGCCAGATGATGTTCGGCCAGCGCAACTGACGCGCGGCGGCGCGGCACGCGTTGCGCGCCATCAGCGCCGTGCAAACCGGGTCAAATCGGCCGGGCATGGGAATACGGTAAAATGCGCGTTTTCCCTCCGCCCTTTTTTGCCCGCGACGCCTGGCGCTCGCGGGCGGTGCCATTGCGATGCCCGTTATCGGCCCTCACGTATTGCGTAACAACCTGTTCGTCGCCCCGATGGCCGGGGTGACGGATCGCCCGTTCCGCCAGCTGTGCAAGCGGCTGGGGGCCGGATACGCCGTGTCCGAGATGGTCGCGTCCAATGCGCAGCTGTGGAAGAGCGCGAAGACGATGCGGCGGGCGAACCACGAAGGCGAAGTCGAGCCGATCGCGGTGCAGATCGCCGGCGCCGATCCGGCGATGATGGCCGAAGCCGCCCGCTACAACGTCGACAACGGCGCGCAGATCATCGACATCAACATGGGCTGCCCGGCGAAGAAGGTCTGCAACGTCGCGGCCGGCTCCGCGCTGCTGCAGAACGAACCGCTCGTGCAGCGGATCGTCGAGGCCGTCGTCGCGGCGGTCGGCACGGGGCCGGATGCGGTGCCCGTCACGCTGAAGATCCGCACCGGCTGGGATCGCGAGCACAAGAACGCGATCACGGTCGCGCGCCTCGCCGAGGCGGCCGGCATCTCGATGCTGACCGTGCACGGCCGCACGCGCGCCGACCTCTACCGCGGCGACGCGGAGTACGACACCATCGCGGCCGTGAAGGCGGCCGTGCGCATCCCGGTCGTCGCGAACGGCGACATCACGTCGCCGGCGAAAGCGAAGGCCGTGCTCGACGCAACCGGCGCCGACGCACTGATGATCGGTCGTGCCGCGCAAGGCCGGCCATGGCTGTTCCGTGAAATCGATCATTTCCTGCAAACCGGCGAGTTGCTGCCCCCGCCGCGGATCGACGAGATCCAGCACGTGATGAACGAACACCTGGAAGACCACTACGCGTTCTATGGTGAATTCACGGGCGTCCGTACTGCGCGCAAGCACATCGGCTGGTACACTCGCGGCCTTTCCGGTGCCAACGGGTTCCGGCACAGGATGAACACGCTCGATTCCACCCGCGAGCAGCTCGCCGCCGTCAATGCATTCTTCGAGGCGCAAAAAGCGCTGTCGGACCACCTCGTCTACGTCGATGACGAAGAGGAAAACGGCCAGGGCGAGTCGGACGACCATAACCAGTTAGCAGCATGAGCAAGCACAACATCGAACAATGTGTCCGCGAGAGCCTGGACGTGTATTTCCGGGATCTAGACGGCTCCAATCCGCACGACGTCTATGAAATGGTGATGTCCTGCGTCGAAAAGCCGATGCTCGAGGTCGTGCTCGTACAGGCAGGCGGCAACCAGTCGCTCGCCGCGGAGTACCTCGGCATCAATCGCAATACGCTGCGCAAGAAGCTGCAGCAGCACGGCCTGCTGTAGGCGGCCGTCCCGTCCCCGTTTCCCTGGCTATTGGTGGTTCCATCATGATCAAGCAAGCGCTCATTTCCGTTTCCGACAAGACCGGCATCGTCGACTTCGCGAAGTCGCTGTCCGACCTCGGCGTCAAGCTGCTGTCGACCGGCGGCACCGCGAAACTGCTCGCCGACGCGGGCCTGCCCGTTACCGAAGTGGCTGATTACACGGGCTTCCCGGAAATGCTCGATGGGCGCGTGAAGACGCTCCACCCGAAGGTGCACGGCGGCATCCTGGCCCGCCGCGACCTGCCCGAGCACATGCAGGCGCTGGAACAGCACGGCATCCCGACGATCGACCTGCTCGTCGTGAACCTGTACCCGTTCGTCGCGACCATCGCGAAGGACGACTGCACGCTCGCCGACGCGATCGAGAACATCGACATCGGCGGCCCGACGATGCTGCGCTCCGCCGCGAAGAACCACCGCGACGTGACGGTCGTCGTCGATCCGGCCGATTACTCGGTCGTGCTCGACGAAATGAAGGCGAACGGCAACGCGGTCGGCTACGCGACCAACTTCCGCCTCGCGACGAAGGTGTTCGCGCACACCGCGCAATACGACGGCGCGATCACGAACTACCTGACGAGCCTGACCGACGAGCTGAAGCACGCATCGCGCAGCGCGTACCCGGCAACACTGAACATGGCGTTCAACAAGGTCCAGGACCTGCGCTACGGCGAGAACCCGCACCAGAGCGCGGCGTTCTACCGCGATCTCGCGACGCCGGCCGGCGCGCTCGCGAACTACCGCCAGCTGCAGGGCAAGGAACTCTCGTACAACAACATTGCGGATTCGGACGCAGCGTGGGAATGCGTGAAGACGTTCGACGCACCGGCCTGCGTGATCATCAAGCATGCGAACCCGTGCGGCGTCGCAGTTGGCAACGATTCGGCCGACGCATACGCGAAGGCATTCCAGACCGACCCGACCTCGGCCTTCGGCGGCATCATCGCGTTCAACCGCGAAGTCGACGAAGCGGCTGCCCAGGCGGTTGCGAAGCAGTTCGTCGAAGTGCTGATCGCACCGTCGTTCTCCGACGCCGCGAAGCAGGTGTTCGCCGCGAAGCAGAACGTGCGCCTGCTCGAAATCGCGCTCGGCGACGGTCATAACGCGTTCGACCTGAAACGCGTGGGCGGCGGCCTGCTCGTGCAGTCGCTCGATTCGAAGAACGTGCAGCCGAGCGAGCTGCGCGTCGTCACGAAACGTCAACCGACCGCGAAGGAAATGGACGACCTGCTGTTCGCATGGCGCGTCGCGAAGTACGTGAAGTCGAACGCGATCGTGTTCTGCGGCAACGGCATGACGCTCGGCGTCGGCGCCGGCCAGATGAGCCGCGTCGATTCCGCGCGCATCGCGAGCATCAAGGCACAGAACGCGGGCCTTACGCTGGCCGGCTCGGCCGTCGCGTCGGATGCGTTCTTCCCGTTCCGCGACGGTCTCGACGTCGTCGTGGCGGCAGGCGCGACCTGCGTGATCCAGCCGGGCGGCTCGATGCGCGACGACGAAGTGATCGCGGCGGCCGACGAGCACGGCATTGCGATGATCCTGACGGGCGTGCGTCACTTCCGTCACTGATCGCATGCGGCCCGCGCGGCCGCTGCATGCAAACCCGGCGGCATCGTACCCGCCGGGTTTTTTATTGCGCGGCGCCGACGTACACGACCGTGCGGCCGGCACCGCACACCATTCGTTGTAGTATCGCTGCATCAGGTTTTTCTCCTCACTCATGCGAATTCTCGGCATCGACCCTGGCCTGCGTGTGACCGGCTTCGGCATCATCGACGTCAGCGGCCACCGGCTCGCCTATGTCGCAAGCGGCGTGATCCGCACGCCAACGGCCGACCTGGCCACCCGACTCGGCACGATCTTCCAGGGCGTATCGACGCTCGTGCGCGAACACGCGCCCGACCAGGCCGCGATCGAACAGGTGTTCGTCAACGTGAACCCGCAGTCGACACTGCTGCTCGGCCAGGCACGCGGCGCCGCAATCTGCGGGCTCGTCGCCGGCGGCTTGCCGGTGGCCGAATACACCGCGCTGCAACTGAAGCAGGCCGTCGTCGGTTACGGCCGCGCGACCAAGTCGCAGATGCAGGAGATGGTCACGCGGCTGCTCAACCTCACGGGCCAGCCCGGCAGCGACGCGGCCGATGCGCTTGGGATGGCGATCTGCCATGCGCACAGCGGTAATACGCTCGGCACGATCAGCGGCCTCGCGCCAGCGCTCGCGAAAAAGGGACTGCGGGTGCGGCGCGGACGGCTCGTCGGCTGACGCAACGACACGCACATCCAAGGCGCAATGCACGCATTGCGCCTGCAACCGCTCTACCCGCCTGCCGGCCTGATCGCCTGATCGCCACCCCAACCTGACGGCCAACTCATCGGCATCGCGCCGCACCTGCGCTACACTCGCGCTTTCTTCCTCGCTTCACGCCATCCATGATCGGTCGCATCGCCGGCATCCTGCTCGAAAAGAACCCGCCCCACCTGCTCGTCGACTGCAACGGCGTCGGCTACGAGATCGACGTGCCGATGAGCACCTTCTACAACCTGCCGCAGACGGGCGAGCGCGTCGTGCTGCTCACGCAGCAGATCGTGCGCGAGGACGCGCACCTGCTGTACGGCTTCCTGACGCCGCAGGAGCGCACGACCTTCCGCGAACTGCTGAAGATCACCGGTATCGGCGCGCGCATGGCGCTGGCCGTGCTGTCCGGCATGAGCGTGCAAGAGCTCGCGCAGGCAGTGACGATGCAGGACGCCGCACGTCTCACGCGCCTGCCCGGCATCGGCAAGAAGACCGCAGAGCGCCTGCTGCTCGAGCTAAAGGGCAAGCTCGGCGCGGATCTCGGTGCGCTCGCCGGTGCCGCATCCCAGTCCGATCACGCGACCGACATCCTCAACGCGCTGCTCGCGCTCGGCTACTCGGAAAAGGAAGGCCTCGCCGCGATCAAGAACGTGCCGGCCGGCACCGGCGTGTCCGAGGGCATCAAGCTCGCGCTCAAGGCATTGTCGAAGGCGTAACACCCGCCCGAACCGGCTGTCGCAGCCAGTGTCGCGCCGCCGTGCGGCGCGCGCCAGTCGGCCGTTCGGCCAGTTCGACCGCGTGACCGCGCGCGGTACAATGGCCGCATGATTGAAACCGACAAACTCGCCGCCGAGCGGATCATCGCCGCCACGCCCGCCTCGTCGCACGAGGAGGTGTTCGAACGCGCGCTGCGGCCGCGCCAGCTCGACGACTACGTCGGCCAGGAAAAGGTGCGCGGCCAGCTCGAGATCTTCATCGAGGCCGCGAAGCGCCGCTCCGAGCCGCTCGATCACGTGCTGCTGTTCGGGCCGCCAGGCCTCGGCAAGACCACCCTCGCGCACATCATCGCGCGCGAGATGGGCGTGAACCTGCGCCAGACGTCGGGCCCCGTGCTCGAGCGCGCGGGCGATCTCGCCGCGCTGCTGACCAACCTCGAGGCGAACGACGTCCTGTTCATCGACGAAATCCACCGGCTGTCGCCGGTCGTCGAGGAAATCCTGTATCCGGCACTCGAGGATTACCAGATCGACATCATGATCGGCGAAGGACCGGCCGCACGCAGCGTGAAGCTCGACCTGCAGCCGTTCACGCTGGTCGGCGCAACCACCCGCGCGGGCATGCTGACCAACCCGCTGCGCGATCGCTTCGGGATCGTTGCGCGCCTCGAGTTCTACAATGCCGAGCAACTGTCGCGCATCGTGCGGCGCTCGGCGTCGCTGCTGAACGCGCAGATCGATCCGAACGGCGCGCTGGAAATCGCGAAGCGCTCGCGCGGCACGCCGCGGATCGCGAACCGGCTGCTGCGCCGCGTGCGCGACTATGCGGAAGTGAAGGCCGACGGCCAGATCACCGCGGCCGTGGCCGACGCCGCGCTCGCGATGCTCGACGTCGATCCGGTAGGCTTCGACCTGATGGACCGCAAGCTGCTCGAGGCGATCCTGCACAAGTTCGACGGCGGCCCGGTCGGTATCGACAACCTCGCGGCGGCGATCGGCGAGGAGCGCGACACGATCGAGGACGTGCTCGAGCCGTACCTGATCCAGCAGGGCTTCCTTCAGCGCACGCCGCGCGGGCGCGTCGCGACGCTGCTCACGTACCGCCACTTCGGGCTCTCCGCGCCCGATGCCGGCAAGACCGAACGCGGGATGTGGGATACCGCCGACGGGAAGTAACCCGCCGCCCGCACCGCGCCTGCCATGACCACGCCGCCCAGCCCGCACCCCGCCACGCCGACGCCGGGCCCGCGTTGGATCGAACCGATCCGCAAGCGGCTCGTGGCCGGCGTCACGCACCTGACGACAGGTGGCGGCGGTCCGTCGATCGATCTGTCGTCACCTCCCGGAGACCCGGGGCTGTTCGGCCCCGACGCCATCTGCTGGCGCGTGCATGCCGATTTCACGTCGATGATGACGGGCGGCATTGCCGCGCTGCTGCTGCAGGCGCTCCATCCGCTCGCGCTCGCGGGCGTCTGGGATCACTCGTCGTTTCGCACCGACATCCTCGGCCGCTTGCGGCGCACCGCCACGTTCATCACGGGCACGACGTTCGGCAGCCGCGCGGACGCACTCACGCTGATCGAGCGCGTAAAAACGATTCACGCGCGCGTATCGGGTACCGCGCCCGACGGCAGGCCGTACCGAGCCGACGATCCGGCGTTACTGACCTGGGTGCACGTCGCGGAAGTATCGAGCTTCCTCGCCGCACATTTGCGCTATGTGAATCCGTCGCTGTCGGGCGAGCAGCAGGACGGCTACTACGCTGAGACGGCGTTGATCGCCGAGCTGCTCGGCGCCCGGGACGTTCCCCGTTCGCGTGCGGAAGTCGCGGCCTATTTCACGCGCCTGCTGCCCGAACTCGAAGCCGGGCCACGCACCTTCGACGTCATGCACCTCCTGCTGAATGTGCCGGTCTCTACGCCCGCGCTGCGCCCGGCTGCGTCACTGATCATGCATGCGGGCATAGACCTGCTGCCGAACTGGGCGCAGCGCATGCTCGGCGTGTCGACGTTCGCGCCGCTGCGACGCGCGGTGGTCCGGCCCGGTGTCAGGGCGGTCGCCCCCGTGCTGCGCTGGGCGCTCGTCAACGGCGCGTCGAAACGCGCACGCCGCCGCGCAACCGCGACACCGCCCGACGGTACCCCACACGCCTGACGATCCGTTTCTTCGGATCATTTCAATTTGCCGGCAAATTCCCGTGACCGCCGCGCCGATGCGATCCATGGCGGGAAGAAGCACACGAAAGGGGAATTCGACAAGCTGCGCCAGCCGATCACGGCCGACAAGCCCGGCAGGACCGCGTACACGCTCGACTACAGGATGCGCCAAGCACCGCCGCACCAAGCCTGACGTGGAAGGCGGCGCCCGGCCGGTCACACCGGCGTGGCCGGCGTGACTGCATCAAAGTACCTTGCGATACCCGTCGTCGTCGCTTGCGGTATCCAGATGCGAGACGTCGGCCCATTGCACGACTTGCGCACGGCCATCGACGTAATCGACGACGTTGATGCTGGTGTTGAGCAACTGATAGCTGCGCGGCGCCGACAGGTCGAGACCGTTTGCAAAGCGATACACGCAATCAAGCACGCCGCCGTGCGCGACGCATGCGATGCGCTCGCCCTGATGCGCGGCGACGATCGGCTCGAGCGCATGCAGCACGCGATGATAGAACGCGCGCTGCGACTCGCCGCCGTCCGGCGCGAATCCCGGGTCGCGCGTCTGCCACGCGGCGTAGGCATCCGGAAACAGCGTCTCGATCTCGGTGCTGTCATGCCCCTGGAACACGCCGTACGCACGTTCGCGCAGCCCTTCGCGCAACCGCAGCGACAGCCCAAGCGCATCGGCAAAGGGTTGCGCGGTCTGCTGCGCGCGCATCAGGTCGCTCGAATAGATCGCGTCGATCCGCTGCCCTTCATGCGCTTCCCGCGCGAGCCGGACGGCCAGCCGCTGCGCCTGCGCAAGCCCCGTGTCGGCGAGCGGGATATCGATATGGCCCTGAATGCGCTTGATGCGGTTCCAGGCCGTCTCGCCATGGCGAATGAAGAGGATCTGCGTGGTGGTCATCGCGGCGCGTCTCGGGGAAGGAATCAGGGCCGCACTTGCAGCCAGAACGTCACGGGACCGTCGTTGACGAGCGACACCTGCATGTCGGCGCCGAATTCGCCCGTCTCGACGACCGGATGACGCTCGCGCGCGGCCGCGACGAAATAGTCGAACAGGCGCGCGCCTTCGTCGGGCGGCGCGGCCGGCGTGAAGCTCGGCCGCAGCCCGCTATTGGTATCGGCGGCGAGCGTGAACTGCGACACGAGCAGCAGGCCGCCGGCGCTGCCCGCGCCATCGATGTTCGACACCGGCAGGTTCATCTTGCCGGCCGCATCGCTGAATACGCGATAGCCGAGCAGCTTCGCGAGCAGCTTGTCAGCGGCGGCCTCGGTGTCGCCGCGCTCCGCGCAGACGAGCGCGAGCAGCCCTGCGCCGATCTCGCCCGTCGTGCGGTCGCCGACGCGCACGTCGGCGCGCTTCACGCGCTGGATCAGCGCGATCATGCTGTCAGCGTGACGCGCGCGAAGCGGCGCTTGCCGACCTGGACGACGAACTCGCCGGCCTCGACCTTCAGGCCCTTGTCGGACACCGTCGCACCGTCGATCTTCACGCCGCCTTGCTCGATGTTGCGCAGCGCTTCGCTCGTCGACGGCACGAGGCCCGCCTGCTTCAGCAGCTGACCGATCGCGAGCGGCGCGCCCGCGAGCGTGACCGACGGGATGTCGTCCGGCACGCCGCCCTTCGCGCGGTGATTGAAATCTTCGAGCGCACGCTCGGCGTCGGCCTGCGAGTGGAAGCGCGCGACGATCTCCTGCGCGAGCAGCACCTTGAAGTCGCGCGGATTGCGGCCGCCTTCGGCGTCGCGCTTGAAACCGGCGATTTCGTCGAGGCTGCGGAACGACAGCAGTTCGAAGTAACGCCACATCAGCGTGTCCGAGATGCTCATCAGCTTGCCGAACATGTCGGTCGGCTTCTCGCTGATGCCAACGTAGTTGCCCTTCGACTTCGACATCTTCTCGACACCGTCGAGGCCTTCGAGCAGCGGCATCGTCAGGATGCACTGCTGTTCCTGGCCGTACTGCTTCTGCAGTTCGCGGCCGACGAGCAGGTTGAACTTCTGGTCGGTGCCGCCGAGCTCGAGGTCGGCGTTCAGCGCGACCGAGTCGTAACCCTGCATCAGCGGGTACAGGAATTCGTGGATCGAGATCGGCACGCCGCTCTGGAAGCGCTTCGTGAAATCCTCGCGCTCGAGGATCCGCGCGACCGTGTAGCGCGACGCGAGCTTGATCATCCCGTCCGCGCCGAGCGGCATCGACCATTCGCTGTTGTAGCGAATTTCGGTCTTTTCGCGGTCGAGCACGAGCGCGGCCTGTTCGAAGTAGGTCTTCGCGTTCGACTCGATCTGTTCGCGCGTGAGCGGCGGACGCGTCGCATTGCGGCCCGACGGGTCGCCGATCAGCGACGTGAAATCACCGATCAGGAAGATCACGGTGTGGCCGAGATCCTGCAGCTGACGCATCTTGTTCAGCACGACCGTATGGCCGATGTGGATGTCGGGCGCCGTCGGATCAAGGCCGAGCTTGATGCGCAGCGGCGTGCCGGTAGCCGCGCTGCGCGCGAGCTTCTGCGCGAACTCTTCCTCGATCAGCAGTTCGTCGACGCCGCGCTTCGTGACGGCGAGCGCATGGCGGACTTCGTCGGTAATCGGGAAAACAGGCTTGGAACTGGGTTCGGTGCTCATCGGTGCCAGGAAGAATGTCGCAAAGACAGGGATTTTCCCATAACTTGCGCGTGCATCGCTTAACGATGCGTCAGGTTGCGCGGATAATCGGGCGCAAGGCGCGTGGCACAGGCCCGCGTCGCTCGATCCAGGAGAATCCAACGTGCCGCAACGACATCCGCAACCCGCCCATCCGGCCGACGGCATCTACTTCGGACTGATGTCGGGAACCAGCATGGACGGCGTCGACGGCGTCGCCGTGCGTTTCGAGACCGGCCGCGCGCCGGTCGTGCTCGCGGAAGCGTTCGTCGGCTTCGCGCAATCGCTGCGCGACGCGCTGTTCGCGCTGCAGCAGCCCGGCGACAACGAGATCGACCGCGAATCGGTCGCGGCGAACGCGCTCGTCGCGCGCTACGCGGTGTGCTGTCACGAGTTGCAGCGCACCGCCGGCCTGTCGCGCGACGAGATCCGCGCGATCGGCGTGCATGGCCAGACGGTCCGGCACCGTCCCGAGCGCGGCTACACGCGCCAGCTCAACAATCCGGCGCTGCTCGCGGAGCTTGCCCATATCGACGTGATCGCCGATTTCCGGAGCCGCGACGTCGCGGCCGGCGGCCACGGTGCACCGCTCGCGCCTGCGTTCCATGCGACGATGTTCGGCGCGCCGGGCGAGACGCGGGTCGTCTGCAACCTCGGCGGCATCAGCAACATCACGATCCTGCCCGGTGATGGCGGCGACGTGCGCGGCTTCGACTGCGGGCCCGCGAACGCGCTGCTCGACGCATGGGCGACGCGCCACCTCGGCAAGCCGTACGACGACGGCGGCAAGTTCGCCGCGCGCGGCACCGTGCACGCACCGCTGCTCGACGCGCTGCTCGACGAGCCTTACTTCGCCGCGCTGCCGCCGAAAAGCACCGGCCGCGACCTGTTCAATTCCGCGTGGCTCGACGCGAAGCTCGCCGCGTTCGCGCAGGTTGCGCCGGAACACGTGCAGGCGACGCTGACGGCGCTCACCGCCGTCTCGGTCGCCCGCGAAGTCGCGCAGCATGCGACGGATTGCAGGGCCATGTTCGTCTGCGGCGGCGGCGCCCGCAATCCGGTGCTGCTCGCCGCGCTCGCGGATGCACTGCGCGAGGCTGGCGTGCCGGCAACGGTGGATACGACAGCTGCGCTCGGCGTGCCGCCGCAACAGGTCGAAGCGCTCGCGTTCGCCTGGCTCGCGTATCGCTTCACCGCGCGCCAGCCCGGCAACCTCGCGAGCGTGACGGGTGCCGCGGACGCGCGCGTACTAGGCGCGCTTTATCCGCGCTGATGGAAGGCCCGGGATGCGACGACCCGCAGGCCGCTCGGTTCGGCGGTTCGCACCGCGCATGGGCACAAAAAACGGGGCATGAAGCCCCGTTTTTCATTCCGGCGATCCGGACAGGTTCCGTCGTGCGCTCAGACCGAGAACGACGAGCCGCACCCGCAGGTGGTCGTGGCGTTCGGGTTCTTGATCACGAACTGGGCGCCGTTGAGGTCGTCCTTGTAGTCGATCTCGGCGCCGACCAGGTACTGGTAGCTCATTGAGTCGATCAGGAGCTGGACGCCGTTCTTGTTCATCACGGTGTCGTCCTCGTTGACTTCCTCGTCGAACGTGAAGCCATACTGAAAGCCCGAGCAGCCGCCGCCCTGCACGAATACGCGCAGCTTCAGGTCGGGATTGCCCTCTTCGTCGATCAGTTGCTTGACCTTGTCGGCCGCGGCGTCGGTGAAGACGAACGGTACCGGCATTTCGGCGGTCGTTGCTGCGGATTCGGTAACAGCGTTCATGCGAACTCTCCAAAAAGCTTTAGCCGCTATTGTAGGGCCGATCAGAAGATCGTGCTGATGTCCATGAAATCAATAGGTTCTTGTTGATTTCCGTAAAGGAAACCGCCCGCGGGGCACCGCCGCGCGGGCATAAAAAAACCGCCAGCGCGAAAACTGGCGGTTTTTCCGGCGGACGCGCCCGGAAGCGGCGCGGCCATGAAGCGGAATTAACGCTTCGAGAACTGCTTTGCGCGGCGTGCCTTGCGCAGACCAACCTTCTTACGCTCGACTTCACGTGCATCGCGCGTGACGAAGCCTGCGTTCGACAGCGACGGCTTCAGCGTCGCATCGTAGTCGATCAGCGCGCGGGTGATGCCGTGGCGCACTGCGCCTGCCTGACCCGTTTCGCCGCCGCCGTTCACGTTCACCTTGATGTCGAACGTCTGGCCGTGGTTCGTGAGTTCCAGCGGTTGACGCACGATCATCAGCGACGTTTCGCGCGAGAAGTAGTCAGCGATGGGCTTGCCGTTGACGATGATGTCGCCCTTGCCAGCCTTGATGAAGACACGTGCGACTGCGCTCTTGCGGCGGCCCGTACCGTAGTTCCAGTTACCGATCATGTGGGCTCCCCTTAGATCTCGAGCGCTTTCGGCTGTTGAGCCGAGTGCGGATGCGTCGCTTCAGCGTAGACCTTCAGCTTCTTGATCATCGCGTAGCCGAGCGGGCCCTTCGGCAGCATGCCCTTGACCGCCTTCTCGAGCGCACGGCCCGGGAAGCGTTCTTGCATCTTGCCGAACGTCGTTTCATAGATACCGCCCGGGTAGCCCGAGTGACGGTAGTACTTCTTGTCCAGAGTCTTGTTGCCCGTGACCTTCAACTTGCTTGCGTTGATGATGATGATGAAATCACCAGTGTCGACGTGCGGGGTGAACTCAGGCTTGTGCTTGCCGCGCAGACGGCGTGCCACTTCGCTGGCAACACGGCCGAGAACCTTATCCGTCGCGTCAATCACGTACCATTCACGCGTCACCTCATGGGCTTTTGCGGAAAACGTCTTCATGATCGATCCAAAAAAAATGCTTTGCCCGATGTGTTCTTCCTGCTTGTCTGTGTGCGCTTCGAGGCGCGGTGCAGGCTCTCCCTGTTCTTTTTCCGTGGGCATGAATGCGGAAAAGCCCTGAATTATAAAGGAAATGCGGCAGCGCGGTCAAAAAGAATCCGCGTCCCGTGCCGGCGGCGCCCGAAATGGGCCAAAATCCGGTCGTGCCCCGATATACCAGGCGAACCGAGCGCCCGGGGAGGCACCCATCGACGCGCGGTACCTGACCTTGCCGCGCCAGACCGGCCGACAACGGAAAAACAACAAACAAGCATGATGAAACAACGACTTACGCCCCTTTTCGCGGCCGCGCTGCTGGCCGCCGCCGCGCCCGCCGTCGCCGCCAGGGCCGGCTGCGAGGCCAAGCTCGACGCACTCGACGCCCGTATCGCCGACGCTCGCGGCGCCCATGCCGAAGATCGCATCGCCCGCCTGCGCGCGGTACGCGAACGCGTACGCCACTTCTGCGCGCGCGGTCATGGACACGCATCGGCCGCGCAGGCCCCGCCGCCTGCCGCCGGTTCGACCGACACGCCAACCGGCGCGGCATCGCAGGCAGTCGCACGGCGGCCCGCGTAACGGCGTCAACGACAGGCATCGGAGCGCGCAAACTGCGCGCCGATGCTTGCACGGAACGAAAAAAAGCCCGAACGGCTGGTTCGGGCTTAATCCACCTTAGGAGGAGGGTGGAGGAGACATGCGGAGGTTGCCGCAGCGCGACAACCAATGAGGCTCATTATACGAACGCACCGCCGACATCACAAGAAAATTTGCATTACGAAATCTCGCACCATGATGCGAAATATGGCGAATTTCAGGGCAGAGCGCGCTTTCTCTTTAAAAATCAATCGATTGGGAAAAATAACGCAACCGGAAATCCGGCGCATCTAGAGTAATACCCCTAAAACCAGCCGGGAAATCGGCGTTCGGCGCCCCGCCAGGCGCCGCGTGCGGCGGCGCGACGTTGCGCGTCGTGCAGCGCATCAGCCGACTATTGCACCGCGGGCTACAATGCGCGATCGAATCCGAATCAGGCAACGCTGGAGTGCAAGCATGGAATGCAAAGTAAGCTGGATGGGTCAGGACGGCATGGCGTTTTCCGCCCAGACCGGAAGCGGGCACCTCGTCGCGATGGACGGCGCACCGGAAGGTGGCGGCCATAATCTCGCGCCGCGCCCGATGGAAATGGTGCTGCTCGGCACCGGCGGCTGCACCGCGTACGACGTCGTGCTGATCCTGAAGAAGAGCCGCCAGGAAGTCACCGGCTGCTCGGTCACGCTGAAGGCCGAGCGCGCGAGCGAAGATCCGAAGGTGTTCACGAAGGTCCACTTCCACTTCACCGTCACGGGCCGCAACCTGAACCCGGCGACGGTCGAGCGCGCGATCAACCTGTCACACGACAAGTACTGCTCCGCGTCGATCATGATCGCGAAGACGGCCGAGCTCACGCATTCGTTCGACATCGTCGCGGCCTGAACGCCCGGCAGCCACGCATGAAAAAAAGGGCCGGCGCTCCTGACGGAGCGCCGGCCCTTTCGCATTCGAGCGGCAAAGCAGGCCGATAAGCCGGATTCTGTGCACGCTGTACGCCGAAGCGCACGGCGCGTGGCAGCCATTCCTCTAGACGCGCCATTGCTGACGCGCTCAAGCTTCCTACCCGCAGACGAGACGGGGGCCCCGTCCTGCATCCGAAAATGCGCGCCTGCCTACTTGGAATTGCTCCGGGTGGAGGTTACCGTGCCAGCGGACGTCGCCGTCGCCGCGGTGCGCTCTTACCGCACCGTTTCACCCTTACCTGATCCCGGCTTGCGCCGGGCCATCGGCGGTTTGCTTTCTGTTGCCCTGTTCCGCGTGTCGCCACGGATGGCCGTTAGCCATCACCCTGCCCTGTGGAGTCCGGACTTTCCTCGCCCTCGCCTGCCCGAAGGCGGCGAGGCCGCGACTGCCTGGCCTGCTTTGCGACGCGCATTCTAGCACTGCGCGCCGCCGCCGGCAGCGCGCGAACGGCGGCCGCTGCGGAAAACCGCCGGGTCGTCGTAGAACGCAGGTGCGGCATTCGCGTCACACCAGCCCGGCACGCCAAGCACCGGGAGCGGCGCGAAGTCACGGCTCGTCAGGTCGCGGGTCGCGAATTCGCCGGCGATCCGCTCATCGACATGCGCGGCACGCTGCGCGTCGGGCCACGAGAAATAGTCGTCGCTCACTTCGACGATCCAAGTGTGCGCGGTGCAGGACTTGTACGGCGTGACGAGCTTCTCGAGCAGCGCATGGCCGACGAGCCGCGCCTCGCAGCGCGTGCCCCACTCGTCGCGCGCCGCCACCAGCAGCAGCTGCCAGTTGAAGCCGCGCAGCGCGTCGGCGAGCGCACGGTCGGACGTCACGAACAGCGCGGCGTTCTCGTCGAACAGCGTGAGCGCATCGCGCAGCGTGCCGCGCACGGGGCCGACGCCGCCCGCGGCGTCGATCGCCGCGGCCTGGCGTGCGTTCAGCGCGGCCTTGGTGCGCGGATACGCGAACCAGACGAGCGCATTGAAGAAGTCATGAAGATTGTGACGGGTCGGGACGCCGCCCGTGTCGGCGATATGCGTTTCGTATGCGATGCCTGGCGGCAGCTCCGCCTGCGCCACGAAGCGCAGCGGCCGGCCGCGGCCGCTCGCCCGCGTACCGCCGCGCAGCGCACCGTTCAACGCATCGAGCAGCGCGGTCTCGCCCGTGAGCGCAGCCGCCTGCAGCGCACGACCGGGCGCCGCGTAAGGCGCGAGCCACGGCGCTGACCAGTCGATCTGCGCGAATACCGCCGCCTCGCCGCCGGCCGTCAGGCCGGCCCCGCGCGGCGGCGTGCCGGTCACGCGAACTTCCAGCCGATCGTTTCGCCGGCGCGCAGCGGCACGACCGGCGTATCGCCCGCGAAGACCTCGCGCGGCAGTTCCCAGGTCTCGCGGCGCAGCGTGATCGTCTCGGTGCTGTGCGGCAGCCCGTAGAAATCGGCGCCGAAGCGGCTCGCGAAATTCTCCAGCTTGTCGAGCGCGCCGGCCTGGTCGAACGCTTCCGCATACAGCTCGAGCGCGTGCAGTGCCGTGTAGCAGCCCGCGCACCCGCATGCGGTTTCCTTCGCGTCGCGCGCGTGCGGCGCGCTGTCGGTGCCGAGGAAGAAGCGCGGGTTGCCCGACGTCGCGGCTTCGACGAGCGCGACGCGGTGCGTTTCGCGCTTCAGCACCGGCAGGCAGTAGTAATGCGGGCGAATCCCGCCGACGAACAGCGCGTTGCGGCTGTACAGCATGTGCTGCGGCGTGATCGTCGCGCCGAGCAGGCCCGGCGCAGCGTCGGCGTCGCGCACGTAGTCGGCCGCGTCCTTCGTCGTGATGTGCTCGAACACGACCTTCAGGCCGGGGAAATCGCGCCGCAGCGGCGTCATCACGCGGTCGATGAACACCTTCTCGCGATCGAACATGTCGATCGCCGGATCGGTCACCTCGCCGTGCACGAGCAGCGGCATGCCGGTTTCCTGCATGACCTCGAGCGTCTTCGCGCACTTCGCGAGATCGCTGACGCCATGGTCGGAGTTCGTCGTCGCGCCGGCCGGATACAGCTTCACGCCATGCACGAAGCCGCTGTCGCGCGCGCGGTTGATTTCGTCGGGCGCCGTGTTGTCGGTCAGGTACAGCGTCATCAGCGGCTCGAACGCCATGCCCGCCGGCAGCGCGGCCAGGATTCGCTCGCGATACGCCTGCGCCTGCGCGGTGGTCGTGACGGGCGGCTTCAGGTTCGGCATGACGATCGCGCGGGCGAACTGGCGCGCCGTATGCGGCAGCACCGCGGCCAGCATGTCGCCGTCGCGCAGGTGCAGGTGCAGGTCGTCGGGACGGGCGAGCGTGAGCGTCGCCGGAGAGGAAGCGTTCGAGGCAGTCATAGGAGGCGTTGTAGGAACGGGCTGGCGATCTGCGGGGCCGGAACGCGCGTGCGCGGGCCGACGACTGACGGCAAACCGCAACACGAGGCCTTCGGCTGGCGGAATCCGCTTTTTACCGCTCAAGGCTCGGTGATATGCTAGAAGCCACATTGTACCGGGGTTCACCCGGTTGGTTACCCAGCTTCCGCCCCCGCCCCAAGTAAAATGTGCCAACTCCTAGGAATGAACTGCGCCGCGCCGACGGACGTCACATTCTCCTTCACAGGTTTCGCGGCCCGGGGCGGCCTCACCGATCACCATGCCGACGGCTGGGGGATCGCGTTCTTCGAGGACAAGGCGTGTCGCCTGTTCATCGACCAGCAGGCGTCGGCCACGTCGCCGATCGCCGAAATGGTGAAGCGCTACCCGATCAAGTCCAAGAACACGATTGCGCACATCCGCAAGGCCACACAGGGTCACATCCTGCTCGAGAACAGCCACCCGTTCATGCGCGAGCTGTGGGGGCGGCACTGGATCTTCGCGCATAACGGCGATCTGCAGGACTACGAACCCGATCTCGACGGCAGCGTCTACCATCCGGTCGGCACGACCGACAGCGAGAAGGCGTTCTGCGTGCTGATGCAGGGGCTGCGCGAAGCGTTCCCCGGCGCGCA
Source organism: Burkholderia sp. Bp9004 (assembly GCF_003858025.1). NCBI lineage: Bacteria > Pseudomonadati > Pseudomonadota > Betaproteobacteria > Burkholderiales > Burkholderiaceae > Burkholderia > Burkholderia sp. Bp9004. Next base: position 152,864 of record NZ_QTQD01000014.1, read on the forward strand.
GCCGCCGTTGCCGGAGCTGTTCGAGCGCGTCGGCGAGCTGACGCGCGGCATCACCGATCACGGCGTGTTCAACTTCCTGATGTCGAACGGCCAGGCGCTCTTCGCACACTGCTCGACGCGGCTGCACTACCTCGTGCGGCGCTGGCCGTTCTCGACCGCGCATCTGGTCGACGAAGACCTGTCAATCGACTTTGCGAAATACACGACGCCCGAGGATCGCGTCGCGGTGATCGCCACGCAGCCGCTGACCGACAACGAAATCTGGACCTCGTTCGAACCGGGCGAGCTGATCATGTTCCAGTGCGGCGACGTCACCGCGCGGATGCAGATTCCGGTGCCCGAGCGCGTGCTCGAGAAGCTGCGCAACCCGGCGCTCGACGCATCGGCGTCCGCCCCGTGCGGCGGTGTGCAGCGCGAGGCGCTGGCGGCCGGCACCACGGACGACGCCGACGACCCGATCGACTACTGAGCGCGCCGCGCCGTCGGGCGCCCGCCCATCCCGCCTTCCGCTTGTGCGCGCGCGTCACGACCCGGCGATCACCGGCAGTGAAAGTCTCCGCCCGGCGACGTTTCGCGTTTCATTCAGATCGCCATTGGATGCACGCGATCATCGCCATACAACATCCGCTTTTATTTTATTAATTTTCGAGAGAAAATAATTAACCAACAAAAAACAAGATAAAAGCGGTCTAAAACAGATAATCCGGAAGCCGCAGTTTAAAGCACGAACCCAACACTGATCGTGCGCTATCCCACCGACCTGGCGATTCCGCCCGGCCCATAGGAAGGTCCACCAAACCCTTCCCCACCAAGGCTTTCAGTTCGATTAACCACACAATCCAGAAATACCACCCCATACCGTTACCATCCTCACATATCTTGATTTTTTGAAAATCGACCACCCCGTCGATTAGTAGACTCGCTCCATCTTCGGTGTAACGAATCCTGATTGGCACTCGACGCAGCCACGGCTGCCGCACGTCCATTCGAAACACACATCACCGTGGAATGCGCATTCGCCGCATACGGCGAATACCACTTCAAAAGAAGAAAGAGGGGCTTGTCGTGAATCACTCATTTCGATCGATATGGAGCGAAGCCGCCGGCTGCTGGGTCGCGGTTGCGGAAACGGCCCGGGCGCGCGGTAAGCGTTCGGGCAGCCAATCGGCCGCAAGCCGCCGTGACGGCCGCACGGCGATCCGCCGCTCGCCGCTACGCGTCGCCGCGCTCGGTGCGGCGCTGGCCGCGCTGTCGGCCGGCTCCGCGTACGCATCGAGCTGCGGTAACGGTTCGGCGGTCGCAAGCGGCGGCACTTGCGCGCTCGGCAGCGTCAGCCCGACCGTCAACGACAACCTGGCCAGCGCCACGACCGTGTCGGGCGGCGACACGGTCGGCGTGACGGGTGCATGGACGGGTGCCGCCGGCGACCCCGGCTATACGCTCACGCCGATCGGCAATACGTCCATCGTGTCGGGCAACCCGAACCAGCCGCTGCTGTCGCTCGGCGGCAAGACGCAGAGCGTCAGCACGCCCGACACGATTACGGGCACCCATACGTCGATCGCCACGTACAACTCGTCCGCATTCGCCGCGTCGACGGCCGGCTCGACCGAGGTGCCCGTCTACCATGACGTGAACGGGAACCAGTACGTGAACCTGCGGATCGGCACCGTCGACAACACCGGCGGCACGTTGAACGTGTCGATCGGCAATCCCGCGAACGCGCCAGACGCGGCCGGCAACGCGATCTCGATCGCGCCGAAGCAGACCGACCTGACCTTCGCGGACGGCACCGGCACGGCAAAAAGCGTCGTCAACTGGAATTCGCGCAACCAGGTCTGGCTCGGCACCGGCGACTATCTCGCGAGCGGCGGTGCCGTTGGCAATCTCCAGCTCGACGTCCCGGCCTACGCGGGCACCTTCACCGCATTCGACGGCAGCACGTGGACCGTCACCGACGCCGCGTCGCTCGCCGCGTACAACGACTTTCTCGTGCGTTCGGTACAAAGCGGCGCGCTCGGCTCGCAGGCCGCCTACGACAGCGCGTTCGGCCAGGCCGTCACGTTCTCGCAGCAAACCTTCCAGTATCAGAACAACGTATCGTCGGGCGACAAGAACACGCTGCCGATCGATCACCTGTCGGCAATGCACGGCACCGGCGCGAATGCAACGCTGCAGATCGGCAAGGACGGCCAGATCGACTTCCGCGGCACCAACACGATCGCTTCGAGCTCGGCCGTCCTCGCGGAAAACGGCGCGCACTTCGTCAACGACGGCCGCCTATCGGGCGACTTCACGCTGGTGCGCCTGCTGAGCGGCGCAAGCGGCGTCAACAACGGCACGATCTCGTCCGGCTACGCGTCCGGCGACAATTTCGACACGAGCAGCAGCGCGCCGCCCGACAACTTCGGCTTCCACGCGTACACCGAGGGCAACGGCGTGTACGCAAGCGGCACGGGTACCTCGTTCGTCAACAATGGCGTGATGAACGTCGGCGCATGGACGCTCGACGGCAACCGCCCCGACCTGCAGAACTACGCGGTGGCCGTGACGAACGGTGCGAACGCGTCGAACGCCGGCACGATCAACGTCGGCGTCAACGCGACGACGCTCGACAGCCAGGTGATCGGCGGCTTCGCGGCCGGCGGCGCCTTCACGAACGCGGCCGGCGGCACGATCTATCTCGGCCGCGCGGCCCAATACGGACCGGGGGCAGCGGCGAACGACGTCGCGCTGTCCGCGCATTCCTACGGGATCCTGCTCGGCGCATCGGGCACCGCCAGCAACCTCGGCTCGATCGTGATCGGCTCGCAGACGCAAAACGGCGCCGGGATGGCGAGCATCGGTTCGTCGTCCGGCACGCTGCGCAACGCGGGCACGATCATCGTGAACGGTGCGGCACCCGGCACGCCGTTCGCCAACGTCGGCATGCTCGCGGCCAATACGGCCGCGACCGTGACCAACACGGGCACGATCACGCTGAACGGCGTGAACGGCATCGGCATCATGGTGGTCGGCACCGGTTCGACCGCGACGGCCGCGACGTCGACCGGCACGATCAACGTGGCCGGCGGGCTCGATCCGGCGTCGGACACGCGCAACTATGGCGTGTGGGCCGAAGGGCCGCGCGCGAAGGCCACGGTCGACGGCGCGCTCAACCTGACCGGCAACGGCGCGATCGGCGTCCACGCGCGCTCGGGCGCGACGATCAACGTCGACGCCAACGCCGTGCCCGCCTTCATGTCGGGCACGAACCAGATCGGTTTCTACGCATACGGCGCTGGCTCGAAGATCAACGTCGCCGCGCAGCACCTGAGCGTCGATACCGACGATTCGACGCTGTTCCGCATCGCGGGCGGCGCGGCCTATACGGGCGCGTCGGCGGCCGGCACGCTGACGACCGACGTGAACGGCCAGCGCGCGCGCGGCGTGCTTGCCACGGGTGCCGGCACGACGCTGTCCACGGGCCACGCCACCTACAACGTCAACGGCGCGGACGGCATCGCGGTCGCAGTCGAAGGCGGCGCGACGGGCACGATCGACTCGGGCGCGACCATCGACCTGAATGCGGCCGGCGCGATCGCGGGCACCGTCGACGGCCAGGCACACGCCCTTACCGGAGCGAACGCCGGAACGCCAGTCGCGACGACGCTGACCAACAACGCGGCGGTCGCGTCGTCGACGGCCGGCGTGACCGGCTTCGTCGCGCAAAACCTCGGCACGCTCGAGAACCGCAATACGGTGCTGCTGACCGGCCCCGGCTCGACGGGGGTTGTCGTCGGCACGCTCGGCACGGTGAACAACGCGTCGGCGATCCGCGTATCGAACGGCACCGGCGCGCTCGTGCAGGGCGCGTCGGCAACGCTCGCCAACGCGGGCACGATCGAGGCGGACGACGGCATCGCCGGCGTTCACCTGACGGGTACCGGCGCGTCGGTCGCCCTGTCGGGCGCGGGCACCATCGTCGCGAACGGCAGCGCCGACGGCGTGCTGATCGACTCGACCGTGTCGGGCGGCGGGATCGCAGCCGGCGCGACGTCGATCGCGGTGGGCGGCGTGGGCAAGGGCATCGACAACCTCGGTTCGAACACGACGATCGTGCTGTCAGGCACGCAGATCGGCACGACCGGCGCCGGCGCCGACGGACTGTCGTCGACGGGCGCCGGCGCGCGCATCGCGACCGATGCGGCGACCGTCGTGCGCACCGCCGGCGACGACGCGCGCGGCCTCTTCGTGACGGGCGCGGATTCGATGCTCGCGGCCGACGGCACGACCGTCACGACGACGGGTGCCGGCGCGCACGCGATCGTCGCGGGCAGCGGCGCGATCGCACTGCTGTCGGGCGCGAAGGTCTCCACGGCGGGCACGGCAGCCGACGGCCTCGTCGTACGGAACGGCGGCCGCATCGGCGACACGGGTTCGTCGATCGCGAGCGCGGCCGGCAACGGCGCGACGGTCGACGGCGGCGGCGTGCTCGCGCTGACCGGCACGACGCTCAAGGGCGCGACGGCCGGCGTGCTGAGCACCGACACGCTTGCGACCGGCGCGACGAGCGCAGTGCTCGTCGACGGCGGCAGCGTCGCGCCCGTCGCCGGGCCGGCGTTCGCGGCGCGCGGCGGCACGGTCGATATCGCGGTGCGCAACGGCACCGTCGTGACGGCCGGCAACGGCACACTGCTGGACCTCGCGAACGGGAGCACCGCGACCTTCAACGCATCGGCCGTGAATCTCGCCGGCGACATCGTGTCGGACGCGTCGAGCACCGGCAACGTGTTCCTGACGAACGGCACGACCCTCACCGGCAAGATCGATCCGGTCGCGCTCACCGTGGACGGCACGAGCACGTGGCACATGACCGGCAGCTCCGTGCTGAGCAGCCTGAACAACGCGGGTCTGGTTGCATTCGCCGCGCCGTCCGGCGCGCCGACGGCGGCAGGCAGCTACCGGACGCTGACGACCGGCAGTTACGTCGGCAACGGCGGCACGATCGCGCTGAACACCTATCTCGGCGCCGATGCGTCGCCGACCGACCGGCTGATCGTGAACGACGGTGCCGCGACCGGCACGACGGGGCTGAAGATCGCGAACACGGGCGGCACCGGCGCGCAGACGGCGGGCGAAGGGATTCCGGTGGTCGTCACGGCCAACGGCGGCACGACCTCCGCATCGGCGTTCCATCTCGCGGGCCCGGTGCAGGCCGGCGCATACGAATACCGGCTCTACCGCGGCGGACAGAGCGATGCGAACGGCTGGTATCTGCGCTCGCAACTCGACCCGACGGACCCGGGCGATCCGGTCGGCCCGAACGTCATCAAAGGCGGCGGCAATCTCGCGTACCGTCCGGGCGTCGCAGGCTATGCGATGACGCCGCTGCTGAACGCGGACTACGGCTTCTCGACGCTCGGCAAGCTGCACGAGCGCGTCGGCGACATCTACAACCTCGAGAGGCAGGCGTCGGGCAACCGCGACGGTGTGTGGGGCCGCATCGGCGGACAGAGCCTCGATGCGAACGCGGGACGCTTCGCGGCCGACGAGCGCACGTTCTTCGCGCAGTTCGGCAAGGACTGGACGCTCGACCAGGCGCCCGGCGGCGGCAGCACGCATGCGGGCGTGACGGCGAGCATCGGCGTCGCGAACGCGAGCTTCAGCGACATGGCACGCGCCGACGCAGCGGGCCTGTCGACGTCGACGGGCTCGGTCGAGATGCACGCGCAGAGCGTCGGCGGCTACTGGACGCGCTACCTGTCCGACGGCACCTACTTCGACAGCGTCGGCCAGGTCACGCACTACGGCAACCGCTATCGCGACAGCTACGGCAACGACGCATCGCAGAACGGCTTCGGCATCGCACTGTCGCAGGAGGTCGGCAAGCCGTTCGGGATCGGCGGCACGCCGATCGCGGTCGAGCCGCAGGCGCAGCTGATGTATCAGTACCTGAAGCTGAACGGGTTCGACGACAATGTGTCGGCCGTGTCGGCCACGACGACCAATGCGTTGCGCGGACGCGTCGGCGTGCGCATCTTCCGGCCGAACCTCGACGCGAACGCGGGTGGCGGCGCCGCGACGCCGTACTTCACCGCCGACGTGCTGCACGACTTCCTGTCGCCGGGCCAGACCGTCGTCGGCGGCACGCCGTTCGCGACGCACCTGGGCCGCACGTGGTACGAGCTCGGCCTTGGCGTGACCGCGGGCTTCGGCAAGTCGGGCGAGTTGTACGCGAACGTGAAATATGCGCGCAACATCGGCGGCGATTACCGGCGCGGCGTCACCGGGCAGGTTGGCTACCGCTACAGCTGGTAACGCCGCGCGCCGGAATCCGTTCGTCGCCAGCGGCGCGCGACGGACGGCAGGCGAAAAAAAAACCGCCCGGCGTTCGGCCGGGCGGTTTGCGCATTCCGCGCGCACGAGCGCTCAGTGCAGGATTTTCGCGAGGAAGTCCTTCGCGCGATCCGACTTCGGATTCGAGAAGAAATCGTCCTTGCGGTCGTCCTCGACGATCGCGCCTTTGTCCATGAAGATCACGCGATGGGCGACCTTCTTCGCGAAGCCCATCTCGTGCGTCACGACCATCATCGTCATCCCTTCCTGCGCGAGCTCGACCATCACGTCGAGCACCTCGTTGATCATCTCGGGATCGAGCGCGGACGTCGGCTCGTCGAACAGCATCGCGATCGGGTCCATCGACAGCGCGCGCGCGATCGCGACCCGCTGCTGCTGGCCACCGGACAGCTGGCCCGGAAACTTGTGCGCATGCGCCTTCAGGCCGACGCGATCGAGCAGCTTCATGCCCTTGTCGGCCGCTTCGTCCTTGCCGCGGCCGAGCACCTTGACCTGCGCGAGCGTCAGGTTCTCGGTGATCGACAGGTGCGGGAACAGCTCGAAATGCTGGAACACCATCCCGACCTTCGAGCGCAGCTTCGACAGGTTCGTCTTCTTGTCGCCGACCGACTGGCCGTTCACGAGGATCTCGCCCTGCTGGAACGGCTCGAGGCCGTTGACGGTCTTGATCAGCGTCGACTTGCCGGAGCCCGACGGGCCGCACACGACGACCACTTCGCCTTTCTTGACCTCGGTCGTGCAGTCGGTGAGAACCTGAAACTGGCCGTACCACTTGGAAACGTTCTTGATGGAAATCATCGTGTGACCTTTTTCTGGAGACCCTTGACGAGAACAGACGCCAACGAGCAAATCACGAAATAGCATGCGCCGGCGAACAGGACCATCTCGACGGTCGTGCCGTCGCGGTCGCCGATGTTGGCGGCCGTGCGGAAGAAGTCCGCGAGACTGATCACGTACACGAGCGACGTATCCTGGAACAGGACGATCGCCTGCGTGAGCAGCAGCGGCACCATCGCGCGGAACGCCTGCGGCAGGATCACGAGGCGCATGGCCTGCGCGTAGTTCATGCCGAGCGCGAACGCGGCGTTCACCTGCCCGCGCGGCACCGACTGGATGCCGGCGCGGATGATCTCGGAATAATACGCGGCTTCGAACAGCGAGAACGCGACCATCGCCGACGCGAGCCGGATGTCGATCGTCGGCGACAGCCCGAGCACGCCCTGCAGCACCTGCGGCACGATCAGGAAGAACCACAGCAGCACCATCACGAGCGGGATGGAGCGGAACACCGTCACGTATGCCTTTGCGAACCACTCAAGCGGCTTCACGCCGGACAGCCGCATCAGCGCCAGCAGCGTGCCCCAGACGATGCCGATGACGATCGCGATCAGCGTGATCTTGAACGTGACGATCGCCCCCGTCCACAGCGTCGGTATCGCGCCGGGAATACTACTCCAGTCGAACTGATGCATCACTTGCCTCCGATGTAGCCGGGCAGCCGCGTGCGGCCTTCGATCCAGCGCATGAACGCCATCACGACGAGGTTGATGAGCACATACGCAAGCGTCACCGCGATGAACGACTCGTAGGTCTGCGCGGTGTAGTCGACGAGCTGGCGGGCCTGCGCGGACAAGTCGAGCAGGCCGATCGTCGACGCGACCGCGGAGTTCTTGAAGATGTTCAGGAACTCGGACGTGAGCGGCGGCACGATGATCCGGTACGCAACGGGCAGCAGCACGTAGCGGTACGTCTGCCATTGCGTGAAGCCCATCGCGAGGCCGGCGGCGCGCTGGCCCTTCGGCAGCGCGTTGATCCCCGAGCGCACCTGTTCGCACACGCGCGCGCCCGTGAACAGGCCCAGACAGACGATCGACGCGGTGAAGAACTGCGTGCCGGGCGGCAACTGCTTGATCCAGGTGCCGATCGACGCGGGCAGCAGTTCGGGCACGACGAGGTACCAGACGAAGAACTGCACGATCAGCGGGATGTTCCGGAAGATCGACACGTACACGGTGCCGATCGCGGACAGCCATTTGTTCGGCACCGTGCGCAGCACGCCGAACAGCGAACCGACGATCAGCGCGACGACCCAGGCGACGAGCGACACCTCGATCGTCACCCAGAATCCGGACATCAGCCATCCGAAGTAAGTCGTCGGCTCGCCGGTCGAGACGGGGCTCAGGAAGATGCCCCAGTTCCAGTGGTAAGACATGGGCAAGACTCCAGCAAAAAGAAACGGAAGAAGCGAGGCCTCTTCCGTTTCAGTAGCGTCATTTCTGCGTCAACGGCTGCGTGGTCAGTCGAGCGCCTTGTCGTTCGGGTTCGCGTACAGCTTCTTCATCGAATCGGACAGCGGGAAGTTCAGGTTCAGCCCCTTCGGCGGAATCGGGTTCTCGAACCACTTCGCGTAGATCTTCGCGGCTTCGCCCGATTTCTCGACTTGCGAGATCGCGTCGTCGACGACCTTCTTGAAGTCCGCATCGCCCTTGCGCATCATGCAGCCGTACGCCTCTTCCGACTGCGGCGTGCCGACGATCACCCACTCGCCCGGCTGCTTCGCCTTCGCGCGTTCGCCCGCGAGCAGCGCGTCGTCCATCATGAACGCGACGGCGCGGCCCGACTCGAGCGTGTTGAACGAGTCGCCGTGGTCCTTCGCGCTGATGATGTTCATGCCCAGCTGCTTGTCGTTGTTCATCTTGCGCAGCAGGCGCTCGGACGTCGTGCCGGCGGTGGTCACGACCGTCTTGCCCTTCAGGTCCGCGAAGTCCTTCACGCCCGAATCCTTCTTCGTCATCAGGCGCGTGCCGATCACGAAGATCGTGTCGGAGAATGCGGCCTGCTGCTGACGCTCCGTGTTGTTGGTCGTCGAGCCGCACTCGATGTCCACCGTGCCGTTCTGCACGAGCGGGATGCGGTTCTGCGACGTCACCGGGATGTTCTTGACCTGCAGGTTCGGCAGGTTCAGCTTCTTCTTCACGGCGTCCACGACTTTCATCTGGAATTCGCGCGAATAACCGACGACCTGCTGGCTCTGGTCATAGTAGGAGAACGGAATCGACGATTCGCGGTGGCCCAGCGCGATCACGCCCGTGTCCTTGATCTTCTTCAGCGTGCCGGTCTCCTGTGCATGCGCGCCGCTCGCGAACGCGCACAGCGCCGCGACCATCAGGACTGCCTTCTGGTATTTCATTTTGGTCATCTCCTTGGCTGAAACCCGCGCCAGTGTATCAAAGTAATATTTTTGAAAGTACTGGTTGTTTACCGAACTACGAATCGTCCTGTACGAAGCCGTCCTCCCGGCTTCCGGCGCCCCTGGCGGCGCCTGAATGCACAACGCGGGCGGTGCCGGATTCGGCACCGCCCGCGAGGGTTCATGCACACAATCGGGTGGATTGCGTCATGCTTTTGTCATCGTCGTCCGATCGAATCGGCGATGACCGATCAGGGATACAGGCCGCGCATTTCGCGCGCCATCAGGATGCGCTTGCACGCGACGATGAACGCCGCCGTACGCACCGACACCTTGTGCTCTTCCGCGACCGCCCACACACCGGCGAACGCTTCGCGCATCACGCGCTCGAGACGGTGGTTGATCTCGTCTTCCGTCCAGAAGAAGCTCGAGAAGTCCTGCACCCACTCGAAGTACGACACGGTCACGCCGCCCGCATTCGCGATCACGTCGGGGATCACGAGCACGCCGTTCGCGCTCAGGATGTCGTCGGCCGCCGTCGTCGTCGGGCCGTTCGCGCCTTCGACGATGATCTTCGTGCGGATCTTCGATGCGTTCTTCTCGGTGATCTGGTTTTCCAGTGCCGCCGGGATCAGGATGTCGGTCTCGACCGTCCAGAACTCGTCGTTCGGCATCGGTTCGGCGCCTTCGAAGCCCGCGACGCCGCCCGTGCGTGCGACGTGGTCGAGCAGCTTGTTCGAATCGAGGCCGGCCGGCCGGTAGATCGTGCCAGTGTGATCCTGCACCGCGATCACCTTCGCGCCCGCTTCCTGGAACAGCTTCGCCGCGATGCCGCCGACGTTGCCGAAGCCCTGCACCGCGATGCGCGCGCCTTCGATCTCGAGGCCCTTCTTCTTCGCCGCCTCGCAACCGACGACGAACACGCCGCGGCCCGTCGCTTCCTTGCGGCCGAGCGAACCGCCAAGCGAGATCGGCTTGCCGGTCACGACGCCGGTCGACGTCTGGCCCTGGTTCATCGAGAACGTGTCCATCATCCACGCCATCACCTGTTCGTTGGTGTTGACGTCCGGTGCCGGAATATCGGTGTTCGGGCCGATGATGATGCCGATTTCGCTGGTGTAGCGACGCGTCACGCGTTCGAGCTCACCGCGCGACAGCTTGCGCGGGTCGACGCGGATGCCGCCCTTCGCACCGCCGTACGGCACGTTCACGGCCGCGTTCTTCACCGACATCCATGCCGACAGTGCCATCACTTCCGACAGCGTCACGTCCTGGTGGTAGCGCACGCCGCCCTTGCCCGGGCCACGCGACACGTTGTGCTGCACGCGATAGCCTTCGAAGTGCGCGACGGTGCCGTTGTCGAGCTCGATGGGCACATCGACGATCAGGATGCGCTTCGGACGCTTCAGCGTTTCGAGCCAGCGCGACAGCGAACCGAGGTACGGCGCGACGCGATCGACCTGCTGAAGGTAGTTGCCCCACGGGCCGAGATCGTCGGCGTGAAGGTAGGACGGGATGGACTGCAGTTGCGAAGACATGGACGCTCCAACGTTCAACGGATTGCGCACATTGTCGAAAAACCCGTTTTTTTTATCCAATGCCGTTTGCTTATTCGATTATGCGTTTCTTGCATGATCGTGATTTTTTGCAAATCCGCGGTCGATTTGCGCAAGAACGCCCGCCGGACATCGGTCCGAAAGGCGCGGCAAGCGCGTCGGCAGCGGCGCGCGCTCGACCGGCGCGGTTAACCGCTCATGGTTAATCTGCGGTTTCGCGCAGCTCGTCGCGCACGACTTCCCACAATGCGCGCACGAGCTTCTGGTGCGGGTCGTCGCCCTGCAGCGCGAGCTTGTCGCAGTACAGGCGGATCTCCATCGTCAGCGTGAACGGGTGCGTGCCGCCGCGCGCGGACCGGTCGAGCCGGATCAGGCGGCCGCTGGCCACCGCATCCTCGACGGCGCTGTGCGGCAGAAACGCGACGCCGTGGCCCGCGAGCGCCATTGCCTTCAGCCCTTCGGCCATGTCGGTTTCGTACACGCGATCGAGGAACAGCGGCGTCGGGGCGTTCGCAACGATGACTTCGGTCATCCGGCCGAGATACGCATTCGGCGTATAAGACAGGTACGGCACGCGCGCCTCGGCCGTGCCCGGCAACGTATAGCGCGGCCGGCCCGCGCGGCCCGGCGCCGAAAATGCGCTGATCGGCTCGCTGCCTAGGACCAGCATGTCGTAGCGGGCCGGATCGAGCGCGACGGGGTGGCTCGGGTGGTGGTAGCCCATCACGAGATCGCAGCCGCCCTCGACCAGCGACAGCACGGCGTCGTGCACGTTCAGCGCGCGCAACCGTGTGTGGACCTGCCCCATCTTCGCCTCGATCCGCTGCAGCCAGCGCGGAAAATACGTGAGCGACAGCGTATGCGGCACCGCGAACTCGATGGTCGGCACCGGCGCGCCGACATGGCCGCGCAGCAGCGTGCGCGCCTCGTGCGCCTGCGACAGCATCGTCAATGCCTGCTCGTAGAAGATCTGGCCGGCCTGCGTGAGCCGCGTCGGATAAACCGAACGATCGATCAGTTCGGTCGCGAGCCATGCCTCGAGCGCCTGGATGCGCCGCGAGAACGCGGGCTGCGACACGTGCCGCAGTTCGGCGGACCGGCTAAAGCTGCGCGTTTCCGCGAGCGAGACGAAGTCTTCGAGCCATTTCAGTTCCATGCAGGCGGGCGCGGCGGGCGGCGGTCGGGAAGAAGCCTGCATTCTACCGGCGGGCGGGCCCGCCCGGCGGCGCGGCGGGCAGCCCAGCGAGCCGGCCCGGGCGCCAGCCGGCGGACTGCTTGCGCGCCGCCCGGGCGCCGCATGCGTGCCGATCGCCCACGGCGGCGGCGACCTGACCGGTTCGGCCGGGATCGCCCCGCGCCAATGGTAAAATGCCGGATTCTCCTCCCCTCGTTCGCACCGGCCGCCAAGGCCACGCCCGATCATGTCCGACACTCGTCCCGATACGCTTTTCGCCCTCACCGCGCTCTCGCCCATCGACGGCCGCTACGCCAGCAAGACCGAAGCGCTGCGCGACTGGCTCTCCGAAGCCGCCTTCATGCGCCACCGCGTCACCGTCGAGGTGCACTGGCTGATCGCGCTGTCGCGCGCCGGCTTCGCGGAAGTCCCGCGCTTCTCGGACGCGTCCGAACAATTCCTGCTGCAACTCGCCGAGCGCTTCACCGCGCACGACGCCGCCCGCATCAAGGACATCGAGCGCGTGACGAACCACGACGTGAAGGCCGTCGAATACTGGCTGAAGGAATCGGTGAAGGGCCAGGCCGAACTCGAAAAGGCCAGCGAATTCATCCACTTCGCGTGTACGTCCGAAGACATCAACAACACGTCGCACGGGATGATGCTCGCCGGCGCGCGCGAGCACGTGATCGTGCCGGCGCTGCGCACGGTCCACCAGCGCCTCGTCGCGCTGTCGCACGCGCTTGCCGAGCAGCCGATGCTGTCGCGCACGCACGGCCAGCCGGCCAGCCCGACGACGCTCGGCAAGGAACTCGCGAACGTCGCGGCCCGCCTCTCTCGCGCGATCACGCGCATCGAGAAGGTCGAGATCCTCGGCAAGATGAACGGCGCGGTCGGCAACTTCAACGCGCACCTGTCGGCGTATCCGGAATTCGACTGGGAAGCGTTCTCGCGCGACGTGATCGAGAACCGCCTGAAGCTCACCTTCAACCCGTACACGATCCAGATCGAGCCGCACGACTACATGGCGGAGCTGTTCGATGCGGTCGCGCGCGCGAACACGATCCTGCTCGACCTCGACCGCGACGTGTGGGGCTACATCTCGGTCGGCTACTTCAAGCAGAAGACGAAGGCCGGCGAAATCGGCTCGTCGACGATGCCGCACAAGGTCAATCCGATCGACTTCGAGAACTCGGAAGGCAATCTCGGCCTCGCGAACGCGACGCTGCGCCACCTCGCCGACAAGCTGCCGGTGTCGCGCTGGCAGCGCGACCTGACCGACTCGACGGTGCTGCGCAACATGGGCGTCGCACTCGGCTACTCGCTGCTCGCGTACGACTCGCTGATCCGCGGCCTCGACAAGCTCGAAGTGAACCCGCAGCGCCTGAACGAAGACCTCGACAACTGCTGGGAAGTGCTCGCGGAGCCGGTGCAGACGGTGATGCGCCGCTACGGCATCGAGAACCCGTACGAGCAGCTGAAGGAACTGACGCGCGGCAAGGGCATCACGCGCGAAGCGCTGCAGGAATTCGTCGGCACGCTGGCGATCCCGCAAGATGCGAAGGACCGCCTGCTCGCGATGACGCCTGCGTCGTACATCGGCAAGGCCGTCGAACTCGCGAAGCGGATCGCGTAAGCGTCGCCGTCTCCGCACGTAAAAAAGCCCGATGCGAGCAATCGCATCGGGCTTTTTCATTGCCTGCCGCGGCCGATCAGAACGAGATCATCCGCCCCGGGTTGAGTGCGCTCATCACGCTCATCGCGGCCTTCGCAGCGGGAATCGCAATCGGCGACAACTGGCGGCCGAGCGGAATCGCGCGGTGATCGATGCCGGTCAGCATCGAGAAATCGTCGTTGCGACCGACGAAATCGTCGCAGATCGCCTTGCCGATCCGCACCGTCTGCGCGACGCCATGACCGCTCCAGCCCTGCACCATGTACATCGGCACGCGGCCGTCGGTCTTGCGGCTGTCGGTCGCGCCGTTCAGCGTGAAGTCGCTGACGCCGCTCCAGCAGTAGTCCAGTGCGAACTGGCCATCGGCCTGCGGGAACACCGTGTTCAGCCGCGTCAGCAGATACGCGTTGACGTCGGGCTGTGCCCAGCACGTGCCGGTGCCCTGCCCGCCGAACAGCAGGCGGTTGCCGCGCACCGGCCGGTAGTAGTCGATCTGGAACTGCGTGTCGTACACCGGCATGCCGGCCGGCATCAGTGTCGCGACGTCGACGTCGAGCGGCGCCGTCACGCTGACATACGTGAAGAACGGCACGGTGGTGGCGGTGCCGTCGTCCAGCAGACGGAACGTCGTGTTGTGCAGCGCGAGCACGACCCCACGGCGCGCGGTGATCGTGCCGCCCGGCGTCGTCGCGACGACGCCCGCCGGCGTTTCGTCGAGCTCCAGCACCTCGGTGCCCTCGTACAACGCACCGCCGTTCAGCCGGAAGCCGTGCACGAGACCGCGCACCAGCGCGAGCGGATGAAGCTGGCCACCGGTCGCGTCGATCGCCGCGCCGTGATACAGCCCCGAGCGCACGTATTCGTCGTGCAGCTGATGGCGGCCGACGAGCGTCACGCCGGCGTCACCGAGATGGCGGCGTGCGTCGGCGCCGTCGAGCAGCGCGCTCATGTGGCCCGGGTGGACCGCCGCCGTGATGTGGCCCCGCTTGCGGTCGAGGTCGAGTGCGTAACGCGCGCCGATCGCGTCGATCAGGTCCATCGATTCGGCCGACGCGAAGCGCCACAGCCGCTTCGCGTCGTCGTGCGACAGATGGTCGATCATGTCGGCTGCTTCCCAGCGCGCGAGGCCCGGCGTGAGCTGGCCGCCGTTGCGGCCCGACGCCGCGGAGCCGACGTGATGCTTGTCGACGAGAATCGTGTCGACGCCCGCTTCCGCCAGATGCAGCGCGGCCGATGCACCGAGCAGCCCCGCGCCGATCACCAGCACGTCGCACACCATGTCGTGCGCGAGCGGCGCGCTGTTTTCATGGCGCGACAACGACGCCTCGTACCAGTTGGCCGGGCGCTCGCCGTCGTAGCGGGACGGCGCGCACCAGTTCCAGTTGTCCTTTTCGATGTTCAGTTGCGTCTGGTCGAAACGCGATTCGCCCTGGATCAGGGGCTTGTGATTGGAAGTCATGATTGCACTTGCATGGTCTTGGGCCGCCTGTCGAAGTGCCGTTCAGGCTTCGCGGGTGGGGCAGCCGGTTCCACTTGGGTGTCAACGAGATAAAGGGCGCGATGGCCCGTGTTGACGGCAGGCACGCTCGTGCCTGCCAGGATCCCGGACCGTGCGAAAGCACGCATTGAAAGGTGCCGGGACACCCAATTTCTACACCGCAGAAATAATTCTACAGCGTAGAATATGCTTTCGTCAAGATTACAGCCGCAGCCATCCCGCTTCCATGAAAGACAAACCCGCCCAAGGCCCGCGCGGCCTCGACAAGGATGCGATCGTCGCGGCCGCGCTCGCGCTGCTCGAAGAGGTCGGCGAAGCCGCGTTCAGCGTGCGCAAGCTCGCGCAGTCGGTCGGCTGCGACCCGATGAGCGTGCTCTATCACTTCAAGTCGAAAGAGGGCCTGAGCCGTGCGATCGCGAACGCGCTGTCGCGCTCGCTCGCGCCGGTCGACCCTTCACTGCCGTGGCGCGAGCGGCTGCTCGATCTCGCCCGCCAGTACCGCGCGCTCGCGCTGCGCCACCCCGCCGCGTTCGCGCTGCTGCAGCGTCATATGAGCACCGGGCCGGCCGATCTCGCGCACATCGAGACCGTGCATCGTGCGCTGGCCGATGCCGGCATCCCGCGCAGCGCACTGCCGACCGTGTGCGTCGGCTGGTATGCGAGCGTGATCGGCCTCGCCGCCGCCGAGGCCGGCGGCCTCACGCGGCCCGCGAACGACGTCGAGCTCGCGGAAATGCATGCGCTGTCCGATACCGCGCATCCGCTCGTCAAATCGGCCGCCCCGCTCTATGCGCAACTCGATCCGGCCGCCGTGCACGACACGATGCTGGACGTGCTGCTCGACGGCATCGCGCAGCACGTCCGTGCGACCTGAGCGGCTCACGCACCGCCAACGAAAAAAGGCGCCCCGAGGGGCTAATGCCGTTCAGTTAAGATTCTTTCTGAGGAACCGGACAGCATAACGAGCAGGACGGGACTTGACGGCCCGATCGC